>CAYRFY010000060.1:0-8691 GCA_964423635.1 uncultured Armatimonadia bacterium
CCGCGCGTCCCTCCATCAATGAGGGGCAGATGGTCGGCCACGGAGCCCTGCGCGCCTGGGTACTGGGGTTCGAGAACCGCCCGGCCACACCGGAAGAGATCGAGGGCATCGCCCGGGCCGCCCAGGAGGCCCTGGAGCAGGGGGCCATCGGGATCTCGTTGGGTTTGGCGTACCCCCTGGGGTCCTTCGCCAAGACCGATGAGCTTCTGGCCGTGGCGCGGGTCGCCGCCGGGCGCGGCGCCCTCCTCAGCGCCCATATTCGCAGTGAAGGCGCCGAGTTGGTGCAGAGCCTGCAGGAGATGATCGACATCGCTCGGCGCGTGTCGGACGCCGGGCCGCTGAAGCTACAGATCGATCACCTCAAGGCTTCCGGCCGCCGCTGGTGGGGCTCCATCGATCTGGCCCTCGAGACCATCCAGCAGGCAAAGGCCGAGGGCCTGGACATCGCCTTCGACGTCTATCCCTATACCGCCGGCAGCAGGCACCTCAGCGGCTCCTTGCCCTCCTGGGTCCATGACGGCGGAAACGAAGCGGTCATGGCCAGGCTGCAGGACCCCGACTGCCGGAGGCGACTGCGGGAGGAGCACGAGGCCTGGCTACGTGGCGAAAGTACCGTCAGTCCTTTCGAGTTGGACCTGCAACACATCGTCATCACCGATGTGGCCACAGAAGCCAATCGTGTGACGGTGGGCAAGACCCTGCAGCAGATCGGTGCCGACCGCGGCCAGGACCCCCTGGAGGCCGCGCTGGACATGCTCGTGGAGGAGAAGGGCCACATCAGTATCGTGCTGTTCTCCATGAGCGAGGAGGACATGCAAAAGGCGTTGGCCCACCCACTGGGCTGCGTCGGGACGGACGGCCTGGTCTTTGCCCCCTACGGGCCGCTGTCTCGCGGCAGGCCCCACCCGCGCTGCTATGGTACCTTCCCCCGCGCCATCGGACACTACGCCCGCGATCGCGGGATCATGTCTCTGGAGGAAGCCGTCCGCAAGTGCACCGCTCTCCCGGCGAGCCGTCTGGGGCTCACCGACCGTGGCCGCCTGGCGGAGGGGATGAAGGCGGATATCGTCATCTTCGACCCCGGCACGCTCATCGACCGCGCCACCTACGAAGACCCCCATCAGTATCCGGTGGGGATCGAGTACGTCATCGTCAATGGGAAGATCACCATCGAGGGCGGCAGGCATACCGAGGCCGGGGCGGGGACCGTGGTGTAGGTAGGGGATAGGGGACAGGTGATAGCAGCGGCGGGTACGGCCAGGGCGGCCCGGGCGCCTGCATCCCGTGCCAACGCCCGGTGGTACCGCTCCGGAGGCGTGGAAGCTGTAGATGTCTAGGAGGACGAGGATGCCCAGCACCAACCGAGGCCGCAGAAGCGATGTGGCGGTGAGCGTGGACCTGTCGTCCGCCCTCTTGGCTCAGCTTGACGAGGCCGCCGCGAGGCAGGGGCTGAGCCGCGCCGAGTTCATCCGCCAGGCGGTGGAGCAGGCCCTCGAGGACGCCGAGGACGCGGCAGTGTCGATTGCCCGGCTGCAGGACGCAGCCGACCCGCTTGTGCCCTGGGACGAGGTCAAGCGAGCGGCAGGGCTGTGAGCTATGCGCTGTCCTTCAAAGGTTCGGCACAGAAGGAGTTCAGGGACCTCCCCGCCAGGGCACGCGCCCAGATCGCCGGGAAGCTCGATGCCCTCGCGCGCGAACCTCGCCGCATCAAGGCGGAGGCCCTGAAGGGACAGTTCAGCGGGCTGTTCCGCATCCGGGTCGGCCAGTACAGGGTCGTGTATCAGCTTGACGACGCACAACGCCAGATCGTGGTGACAAGCGTCCGCCATCGCGGGCGGGCCTACAGGTAGCTGTACCCGCGTCCGCCGCACCTCCGGTCGCGACGAGAACGTCCCGCAAGGTCGACACCTGAGCGTGAGCGGAAGCCGCACCCCTACTCCCGCCCGTGCCTGCCGGTCTCGTTCGCCCACCGATGCCGGCAATGCCCGCCGCCCACGGCCGTGAGAGCCGCGTCCTGGACGCGACGGCACCATTTAGGCTATGTACTCCCCGGAAAATCCACTGCACATTCCCTCAGCCCATCGCATGATCCTATCTCTATCGGTTGTGTGTCTGTTCGTGGTATGATGCGCTGGTGTCGCCCTCGTCGGGCGGCGCCGTCCATCTACCCTCCTTCTGGAGGCGCCCCGATGGCTGACTGGATCGCGCACGCTAGGTCGTACCTCGCCACAGGCAGCCAAGACGCCCTGACTGCTGCCGCCGCCTGGGCGCCAGCGGGGCCGATACGAGGGGTGTTGGAGCGAATAGCCCAGGAAGGCCCCATGCATCTCGACGAGTGGGACGACGTTCTCGCCGCAGCGGACGGGGAGCCTGAGCCGACCAAGACGATGCCGCGTCTGCTGTCGCTGCAGCCAGTGGCCGACTCGTTCGAGATCGTCCATGCCTTCCCCCCAGAGCGGAAGTGCGAGTTGGTGCTGGTGACGGAACGGGCCTGCCAGAGCTGCATCGAGCTAGCCCGCAACGCGGGGTTCGCAGAGGAAGCAGCCACCTTCTTGGGGGTGCTGGGGAACGGCATGGGGCGACTAGGCCGCTGGTCAGCGGCTCAGGATGCGTACGCGGAGGCATTGGCAATCAGGCGCCGGCTGGCTGCCGACCAACCGCGCGTCTACCTGCCGTCTCTGGCGAGGACGCTCCTCGGCTTGGGCAACGCCCTGAACGAGCAAGCCGCGTTTGCCGGGGCCCGCGAAGCCTACGAGGAGGCTCTGTCGATCAGCCGACAGCTCGCGCCCACGGAGAACGGCGCCCACTCGCCCGAGGTCGCGATGGTCCTCAGCAACCTGAGCACAGTACTTAGGGCCCAGGGCGAGTTGGCGGCAGCCCGCAGCGCTTGCGAGGAAGCCCTGGAGATCCACCGCTACCTAGCGGCCACGGAACCGGACGCCTTCCTGCCGGACCTGGCGATTACACTGGGCATTGCCGGCAACGTGCTACGCATGCAGCGTTTGCTCGCCGCAGCTAGGGAGGCCCATGCGGAAGCTCGGGACATCTGGCGTCAGCTATCGTCGCGAGAGCCCCACTTGTACTGCCGGAGCTTGGCGACGGCGCTGACTGCTCTGGGCAACGTGCAGCGCGACCAGCGCGACCTCGCGGCGGCTCGAATGAGTCTTGCGGAGGCAGTGGCCATTGAGCGCGGCACAGATACAGCGGAAGCCGGTATCGGCTCGCAGGGCCTCGCGAGAGCGCTTCGCGATCAGGCGACGGTGCTCGCCGATCAGCGTGAGCATGTCGCGGCCCGCAATAGCTGCGAAGAGGCTTTGGCCATCCTCCGCGTGCTGGTCGCCAGCGACCGGCGCGCCTATCTATCGGACCTGGCGCTCCTCCTGAGCAACCTCGGCGGCATCCTCGCGCAGCAGGGCGCGCTTGCGGCCGCCCGGGGGGCCTGCGAGGAAGCTCGGGACCTGTTCGGAGAACTGCGCCGCGCCGAGCCGGGCTCCCACTCGCCGGACGTGGGCAGGACACTGACTACTCTCGGGGGCGTGTGCAACGCGTTGGGGGATTTCGCGTCGTCTCGGCGGGCCCTCGAAGACGCCTTGCGGGTCTGGGGAGAGCTGGCTTCTGTGGACGCACAGGCGTTCACGCCCTACATGGCGGCGACGCTGGTGAATCTGGCGAATGCTGTGGGGGCACAAGGCGACCTCGTGGCGGCCCGAGATGCCTGCGCGAGGGCCGCGTCCCTCTCTGGCGGCCTAGCTGCCGCAGATGAAGGCGTCGGCCTGTCGACAATGGCCGTCGCGCTGAGCAACCTGGGCAACATAGAGGGCCACCTGGGTTTCCCGACGGCGGCCTCCGCAGCCGCGCTGGAGGCTGTTCGTGTTGCCGAGGATCCCGCTGTCCCGCACGGCGAGGTCCATCTGCTTAAGGGGCTGGTCAGGCCCTCCTACCAGCGCCTCCTGGCAGAAGTTGCTGGGCCCGAAGGGGCACAGCCCGACCTCGTGTTCCGGTACCTGGCTGCGATGCGCACCGGCAGCGTGCGCGCCACGGTCACCGAAGCGGCGGACGGCTTGGCGGCGGCTGTCGGGGCGTTGGCGGCGGCTGAGACACGCCTGAAGCGACCTGTGCGTGTGGTGTTGGTGCAGGAAGTCCTCGGGCAGGACCTCCTCGCGGAACTCACGGCCCAGCAGCCGTACCTCAAGCTATGGCTTTGTGACAACCTTCGGGAGAGCGCCGGCGAGCTGGCGGCGGCTTACGCGTCCTGGGGAGAGGCGCGTCTCCGGGGGCAGTTGGCGGGCGACTGGTCCGAGGCCAATGGCTTGGTCGAGGGGGTGCGGCAGGCAGCAGCCCGTGCGTGGGGCGCGCTTCCCTCGGGGCTACGCCTCGCTCTGCAACCGCAGGGAAAGAGCGATGAGGCAGAGGTACTCCTGAGTCTCGACTTCGCCTGGGGCCTGTTCCCCTTCGAAATCCTGCGGTTCGGCGAGGGCGAGGAGGACTACCTGGGACTGCAACGGCCGCTGCCCCGCATCGCCGATATCTCCGCTGCGGGGCTCTCGCGCCTGGGTGCCGGCGCCATGGCGGACGGCGCGCAGGCGCTCGTGGTCGCCGACCCCACGGAGGACCTGAGGCATGCTCCCCAGGAGGGTGCGGCCGTCGCCTGCACGCTGCGGCAGCGTGGCCTCGAGGTCGTGACACTGGGAGGGCCATTTGCCGACGCGGCGACAGTGGGGAGCGTCGAGCGCGCTCTGCACGAGTGCCCAGCCATCTTTCACTACACCGGGCACGGCACCGTCGTGGAGACCAGCAACTTGGGCCTTCGACCCCATGAGGCAGTTGGTGAAGAGGCCCTGTGCCTCCGGGACGGGTACCTGGGCACATGGGCCCTGCGCGATTGGCCGGGGCGCCTGGACCGGGCGCTGGTGGTTCTGAACTCGTGCATGACCGGCCGTACACGTGACTTCGGCGGCATGCGAGAGGACCTCTCCGGCGCCTTCCTGCGCTTGGGCGCGGAGGCCGTCGTGGCCAGTGCGTTTCCGGTCAACGACTGGCTCGGGATGGCCTTCGGCGTCCGGCTCTACGCGGGCAACGAAGAGGACCTCCGCGAACGGTTCCTGCAGGCGCGGAGGCGGCTGGCGCGGCTTGCCCGGGCCAAGCGCCCCGAGCTGTGGCCCGGCTGGGCGCTCCTGACGCTCCACGGCAACCCCTTCGCGCATATGCCGGGGCGGGGTACGAGAGAGGGTACGTCGGCCGGAGTACTGCGGGAGCTCAGCGAGGCGACTGGAATAGCCGCGCGCGAACTGCGCCAGCTCCTGGGGTGATGCGGAGCGGCTCGGGGGCGCGTCCCGCTGAGCGGCTGAACGAGCAATGGCGCGGTGCGGCTCGCCTGCCGGCCGCTCGCCCCACCCGCCGCCTCCCTCCGCCGTCCTCTCTCTCAGCGGCATGCGCCGTCGTGCCGTTCTGGGTGCTCTCAGCCGTTCTCCTTCTGTGGTCAGCCGTCCTCCGTGGAACTCCGTGCTCTCCGTGGTGAGGTGTTGCCGCTGTCCGCCTCTACTGGTCGCCCTCCCCCGCCGCCTGCAGCCACTCCTCCAACTCTCTGAGCCACTGTCTCAACTGGTCGTTGTTGGGGGCGATCTCCAGCGCCCTGTGGGCCGAGGCCTGCGCCTCCTGCACCTTGCCCAACCGAGCCTGGATGAAGACCAGCCGCTCCCAGGCGTCGGCGTAGTCGGGCATCGCCTGGAGCACCTGCAGCAGCTCTTGCTCCGCCAGGTCGAAGCGCCTTGCATACAGGTAGGCCAGGGCCAGGGAGTAGCGGGTGGTGTGGTCCTCCGGGGTCTCGTTGAGCTGGTTGCGATACCCAAGGACCATGTCCTTGACGGCGTCGCTGGGCTCCCAGCTCTCCGCGGCGCTTGTCTCGGCGGCGGCCACCGGTGCTCCGGGCCTGGCCTTACCCGGGGACCAGCCGCCACGGGAGCCCATGCCGTCATAGGGGCCTTTAGGCGGGAGTTTGCCCCGCTCATTGGGCAGCGCCTCGCCGCAGCGGGCGCAGTAAAGCATGTACCGGGTGTCGTAGGTCTGTCCGCAGTTGGGGCACTTCAGGATAGCCATAGGCTCACCGGTCGGGGTCTCGATCATGGGATGCAGGTACGGGGGCCTGCCGGTCGGCCGGCCCTCGTGCGGGCGGCGGTGGCCGGAGGCCGTCAGGAAGCTCTTCTCTGCACGGCGGGGGTTCTCCTGCTCCCTGTGGCGGTGGCATCGGAAGTGTCCCGAGCCCCGGTGGCGAAGCCCCGGCAGGTCTCAGGACCCGTTGACCTCGCTGGTTACCACGACGTATTCCTCTGGGTCGCTGTGTCCGAGGCGGAACTCTGTGTCGGCGGTCTGGAGGTATGCAGGCTGTGGGTCCAGCGGCCAGGACGCGCCCTTGACCTCGTCGCGTTTGGCCTGCAGCAGGGCAAGACCGGCGCAGTCCAGGGCCACGGGGTCGCGACTTGCCAGCAGACGGCCGCAATCCCAGTAGGGGGGCATGTCCACGGGGCCGAAGTCGTAGTTGGGCTGGAAGGCATCGAGGATGTGTAGCTTGAACTTCAGGCGGATCACCGGCTTGGAGGGCCCCGCCGCCAGATTCTCCGGGTTCTGCAGGGCCGCCACACGGTCAACGGAGGGCAGGGAGGAGAGCTGATTGGTGACGGCACCGCGCATGCCCACCCTGGCGTCGGGACGCAGCCGCGCCACGTTGATGAGGACGTCGCAGTCGTCCAGAACGACGCGCGTGACGCCATCGCGGAAGCCGGCGCTGTCGGCGCCGACCACCCGGACGCTTCCGGCGTCGCTGCGTAGCGAGATGCCGGCCGAGAACAGTGAACGCTCGCTGTCCGACCAGATCACGATATTGGCCGGCCGCACGCCTGCGCGCACGATGCGGTCAACCACCACATCGAGCAGGACCAGTGATGCCGCCGGCGACTGGGCGTCGTACAGGATACCGACTCTGTCGGCCCCGGAGACCACGTCCCCCCAGGCCTCGGCGATGCGCGTGTTGCCTGTGGCGATCATGGCCGCGCGATCCAGCATGCGCGCCACCACGCGGTAATCCAGGCGTCCCAGTGGGTAGACCTTCCTGGAAGTGAGCACTCCTCGAGTGAGTACGGTGTGGTCGGAGTGAACGGAGGCCACGACCGTCTGGGCATCACGGGCCGCCGCGTGCTGGGGCACACACAGCCCGCTCACAGCCGCTATGAGCACAAACAAGCATAACCCGGCAGGGTGGGCAACCGGCTCACTCCCCGGGCGAATGGACAGCATGCGCAGTATCATCGGGTCGCCTATGTCATCTCCTCGAACTCTCCCTCCCACTGTGTAAGACAGTTCACGGCCCCCGGAGTTTCCGGCGTCCGGAGAACGCGTCGCTGCACGACGGTGGCGGCCGGGCGTGCAAAGCGGCCTCTGCGTGCCCGGCGAAGGCGGGGCACGCATGTGCCGACCGGGGCGCCGACGGCCGGGACCCCTCCCCGGCCCTCCCCGCAAGCGGGGCGGGAGCACGACCCGGGCCTCCCCCCGCCCCGGCTCCGGCCTGCCCCCGCCTGCGGGGGATCGAGCGGGGTGCCGCCCGCGGCAGGACAGCCCACTTGCATTCCGCGCACGCTCCCCGGGCGGCCCCACAGGCCACAGGCGGGAACGGCCCCCCTACGGCACGCTCTGCGGGAGGCCCGGCGACAGGCCCTTCAGCAGCTCGGGAACCTCCTCCAAAGCTCCGGCGCGGCGGCACTGGCGGCCCACACAGAGGTACGCGGCCCCTACATCCGCCGCCAGGCCCTCGGCCTGCAGACGCGAACCGTCGCTCTCCGGATCGAGGTGCACCACCGTCAGGCCCGGAGCATAGGCCTCCCGCGCCGTGCGGGCGAACTGCCGCGAATGCTCGGGAGACCCCACCACCTTCAGGACCCTGGGCTCGGCAGAGAGCAGCCAGGCGGCGTAGGCGTAGTCACCGGCCATGAAGCCATAGCGCGCATATCCTGTCGCTCCCACTCGCAGGGCCTCTTGGGCCCGATCCAGCAGCGAGGCGTCGCCAAGATGGTGGGATAGGCGCAGCATCGCCACGGCCGCCCGAGCATTGTCAATAACCGGCTTGTCACGCTGACGCAGCAGTCCCGGCGCCTCCGAGTCGGCGGGCACATCCCACAGGCCGCCCTGCTCGGACCACAGGTGGGTCAGAGCGTAGGATATGGCGGATTGCGCGCCCGCGAGGTAGCGGCTCTCGCCGGTGACCTCGTGCAGGTCGAGCAAGGCCGTGGCCGTCCATACCTGGGTGGACAGAAGACCCGGCCGGTGCGGCGCGCCGTCGAAGTAGTGGTACACGGCGCCATCATCGTGGCCCATCGTGCCCATCAGGAAATCCGCGGCGCCTTGAGCCAGCCGCAGGTAGGCATCGGCGCCGAGAGCCAGGTACGCCCGCACCAGACCGTTGATCGCCATGGCGTTGTATGGGGCGATGAGGGTCGGGTCCACGTACGGCTCCCCGATCTGTGCTCGCCGCCGGGCATCCAGTGAGAAGAACTCTTCCCCCGGCACGGTCTCTCGCTCCGGGTCGTGGCTGAACACATCGGCATCCTGACTCGCCTTGAAGGCACCGGTGGCCCGATCCAGCAGGGCCGCCTCCAGGTACCGCGCCACCGACCGCACCGCGTCGGCGAGCCTCTGGTCGCC
>CAYRFY010000060.1:8701-10184 GCA_964423635.1 uncultured Armatimonadia bacterium
AGGCTCGATACGCGTCGGCGTAAGTGCCCAGCAGGCCGGCATTGCCCTCCAGCATCTTCTCGTAGTGAGGCACGCGCCAATCCGCGGTGGTTGAGTAGCGATAGAAGCCGCCATCTACCGGGTCCAGCAGCGGCAGCATCCCGCGTAGAGAGCGCAGGACGATCTCGCCCATCTCCGGGTGGGCTCCCAGCGCGTACTGGGTGAGGGCGAAGTCCAGCGCCCCGGGTTGGGGGAACTTGGGGGCCGCCCCGAAGCCCCCGTGGTCGGGGTCGAAGGCACGCTCGAGCGCCGTCCGCGTCACCTCGACGGCATGCACCGGCGCTCCGGCGCCCAGCACCGGCTCGCCCGCCTCCTCTCTCTCATGGGCCGCGATGCGCCGATGGATCTCCTCGCGCTGCTCGGCGTAGGCCGTGGCCACATGGAGCAGTACCTGAGTCATCTGCTCCGGGGGGAGGTAGGTGGCCCCATACAGCACGTGCCCCGAGGGGGTCAGAATCGCCGTGGTCGGCCAGCCCCCCTGGTTGTAGCGGTCGTTGACGTCCGGGAACCGGTCGGTGTCCACTCGCACCGGGACGTATCGCCTTGTGACCAACTCCACGACATCGGGGTGCTCGTAGGTGGTCTCATCCATCACGTGGCACCAGTGGCACCAGTGACCGAAGATGTCCAGCAGGACCGGCTTGTCCTCCCGCTGCGCCAGGGAGAAGGCTTCGTCACTCCACTGTAGCCATCGTATGCCGTCGGCCGACTGCTCCGCGCCTGCGCCCTCATGCCCGGTTGCCATTTCGGCACCCCCTATATATAACATGGTTCTATTATTGCCACTCGATGCCGGGGACAAACGGGCCTGTCGGCGAAGTCCCTTTGCACCCTCGGATATGCGCGGACGGGTGACGTCCCGTGGTTGATCGCGTCCTCAATGCGGAGCAAACACGTTTTCAGGCCTATGACGGCGCTCATCCTACGCGTTCCGAGGCATGGCACCGAGGCACGTAGGCGGCCCAACTGACTTAGCCGACAGGCTCAAACGGACCGGGTAGGTGCCGGGAGGTGGGGGAGACACCGGGGGCGCGCCCTAGTGGTGGCCGGCCGTTCCCCGTCCCGTGAAGAGGTGGCCCAGGGCCTCCTCAACGGCGGCCAGAGCTTCGGAGAGGGTGAAGGGCTTCCGCAGACAGACCACGGCCCCGGGAGCCCAGGTGCTATGCTCGGGAGAGGGGACCCCCTCGCCCGACAGGAGGACCACCGGGACGGGGGGGGTAAGGTCGCGCGCAGAGGCAATGAGTGGACGGGCTCCACCGCCGGGAATGACGAGATCGGCGATGAGCAGGTCGAGGGAGGAAGCGTTCATGGCGCTCTCGGCCTGGTGCACGCTGCTGGCGGTGTGCACCTGGAAGCCGTGACCCGCCAGGAGACGAGCTACGGTGCGCCCCAGGTCGATCTCGTGGGTGGCGAGCAGTACCCGCAGTCCGCAGCCGGCCTCGGA
>CAYRFY010000060.1:10194-13540 GCA_964423635.1 uncultured Armatimonadia bacterium
TCTGCCGGGACGCCCCGGGCCGGCAGGCGAACCTCGAACGTCGTGCCCACCCCGGACTGACTGCGCACATCGATGGTGCCCCCATGGGCTTTGACGATCCCCAGGGAGACGGAAAGGCCCAGACCGGTCCCGGGTGTATCGCTCTCTCCCAGCCGTCCCTTGGTGGTGTAGAAGGGCTCGAAGATATGGGGTAGGCTCTCGGGGGCGATGCCCGAACCTGTGTCCGAGACCCCCAGCAAGGCAACGGGCTTCTCGCCTTCACCGGTGAGGTAGGCGGTGCTGATGGTCAGAACGCCGCCTTCGGGCATTGCATGAGCGGCGTTGATGAGCAGGTTGAGGACAACCTGCTCGATTTGCCCGGCATCGCCGAAGACGGACAAGCGCCGGGCCGCGTAAGCCGTCTCCACGCGGATGGGGACCTTGCCCAGGTGAGGGGCGGCCAGGGCTAGGGCGACATCGGCGGCGCGCTCGAGCTCGAAGGGAGCGCGATGGGGCTCGTGCGGGCGGGCGAAGGCCGTGAGATTGCGGCAGATCTCGGCCCCATGGCCGGTGCCGGAGCGCACGGTGCTGATGAGCTCGTCGTATTGCTCCTCCGTCCGGATGTAGCCCGCCAGCTCTGCCGTGGCCATCATGCCGGCCAGCACGTTGTTGAACTCGTGCGCCACTCCCGCCGCGAGCTGTCCCACAGCGGCCAGGCGCTGGGCGTCCTCTGCTCGCTTGCGGTCGGTCATGTCATGAGAGAACAGGGCGATGCGCACGACGGCTCCGTCCTCGTCCAATACCGGATAGGCCGAGCGCGTAAGGTACCGGCCCTCATCGGCATCATCCCAGCGCGCTGGTTGTCCGGTCTGGAGCACGCGCCGGAGCTGCTCCCTCGTGGTCCGGGCGGCTGCCGGTTCCATCTGCGCCGTGATGCTGGTGCCCAGGAGCTCCTGCAAGCCGGTGCCCAGGCTGTCGGCACAGGCCTCGTTGGCCGCGAGCGCCCGGAAGTCCGTGTCCAGCAGGACCGCGGGATTATCGGTAGCGTTCAGCAGGGCCCAGGCGGTGCGCTCGCTGTCGCGGAGGGCCTCCTCGGCCCTCTTGCGGTCGGTGATGTCGGTGAGGATCGTCACCACCGCCTCCACCGTGGTGTGGCTGGGATCGAAGACCGGTTCGGAGTTCACCAGAAGCCAGCGGTACGTGCCTGCAGAAGGATGGTAGAAGCCGGTGACGACGTTACGGAATGGCTGGCCTGTGCGGAGGGTCATCAGGGCGGGGCGCGTGTGGATGGGGAAAGGGGATCCGTCCGGGTGCACGGCGTGCCATCGCGGGTCGGCGGGCCCGTCACCGCGCATCTCGTCCAACGTGAGCCCCATCAACTCCTGGGCCATCTCGTTGGCCTCCACCGTACGGGCATCCTTGTCCAGTACGATGATGCCGCCGGGAACCGCGGCATGAAGACTCCGCTGCCGCTCGAGACTTGCGCGAAGGCTCTCCTCGGCCCTCTTGAGGTCGGTGATGTCCACGCCGAGGCCGACGAAGTGGTCGACCTCGCCGGCGTCGTCGAATATCGGGACCACGTGATCGCGTACCCAGCGCACTTCGCCATCGGGCCGGCAGATTCGGTATTCCACGGGAGCCGTCGTCTCCCGCACGCGCGACACAGCGCTCGTCATTCGCCTGCGGTCGGCGGGGTGCAGCATCGAGTGCCACGAGATGGTGCGGTTGTAGAGGTCCTCCACCGGGCGACCGTAGATCGTCTCGAAAGCGGGACTGCAGAAATGGACGACGCGGCCGTCCGGAGACATGGTCCAGAACACCGCGGGAGTCACCTCCGCCATCTCGCGGAACCGTTGCTCGCTCTGCCTGAGCGCTTCCTGTGCGGCGACACGCTCTGTGACGTCGGTGCCCACGCACACCACTGCCCGCAACCCGCCTTCCCCATCGGGAATGGTACAATTGCACCAGGCGATCCAGCGGCTGGTGTCGTCCTCTTGCACGTACTGCTGCTGCGTAGTTGCATATCGCTCGGGAGCCTCGGACAGCTCCCGGAGGCTGCTCTCCAGGGCGGAGGCCGTCTCCGGCGTCTGGGGTACGATGGCACCGGCTACGCTGCGGCCGATGAGGCTCTCCTCGGGGCCGAGGCCGAGGAACTCCCGGGCCGCCCGATTGGCCACGGCCACTCGCCCCTCGCCGTCGAACATGAGGATCATCACTCCGGCATGCTCCACCAGCTCGCGGTACCGTCCCGGGGTCGCCCACAGAGCGGGCTCTCTGAGAGTGAGCACGACCCCACGCACGGAGCCCTCCGAGACCAGGGGAGCCGCCGCGAGGTTCACATACTGCGGCGGGTCGCTATCCGCCAGCGACACGCGGAGCGTGGCGGGTTCAGTGCCTGCGGGTGGTGCCATCACGCCCTCGACGACCTGCCTGAGCTCCGCGCACTCGGCGAACAGCCCCGAGTAGTGGCTGCCCACCAGCTCCGTCGCTGAACGTGCGAGCAGGGCTTCAGCCGCCGGGTTAGTCAGGCACACCATGCCCCTGCGATCACAGGACAAGACGGCCTCGGGGAGGCTTCGGATAACCGCCTTGTAGTCCTGCAGACTACCCATCGCGTGCGCTCGGCCGGCCGCTAGGGAATGACTGCGAACTCAGACGGCGACGTGCGCAGGTGCACGGCCTCTCCCGAAGCCGTGGGCAATGTCCACAGGGAGCCCGACGAAGTGACATCGCGCAAGACCTGGGGCAACACTTCCCCACCCGGCTCCTGCGGAATCAGTAGCAGCGTGATGGTGGCCGGGAGCGCTGCAGAGCCGCGATACGTGACGGCCGGGGCCGGGATCAGCCTGCTTTCGGACCGCCCCGTCCAGCCACGGCCGTGCTTCTGATCGTGCCCGTCTTCGCGCCGCAGCACGTCGCTGGGCTTGCCTCCGGGCCAGTAGCTGACGTGGGGCTCCCGGTCTCCTACCGTCAGCTCCGGCGCCAGTTGGCCCTCCAGCGGCACGACCAGCAATCTTGCCCCATCCGGCGGCGCCGTCGCGACGATTCCATCGCCCTCGAACTCCACCCGCACGTCCGCCTCGAACTGGAGGTTCTGCTCGACGTCCACCTCGGCCGGCTCACCCATGATGACATCTTGCAGCAGCCAGTAGGCGCCGTCAACGAACAAGACTCTCCGCTGCCAGTGAACGTCCTTCACCGGCCAAAACGAGTAGTCCCCAACGAACAACACATAACCATCCCCCTGCTCCCACCTGTTGCTCAGCGGCTCTTTGGCCTCATTTGCGCCGCCCTCGCTCATGAACTCGTCCACGCCGTCCACCGTGATGCTGTTGTGCAGGAAACCCGACGGCTGTCCCCCGATGAA
>CAYRFY010000060.1:13550-15073 GCA_964423635.1 uncultured Armatimonadia bacterium
CGGCTCGTTGCTGGCGTACCTCGTCGAGGACGGGTCGATGATGAACCTGGCGCCTTTGGCGGTGAGGACGAAGCTCAGCTTGTCCCCGTGTTGGTGCGTGGTGCCCCACGGCCCGCCGTCAATGGCCATGTAGTTGGCCCTCTTCTCCCAGCCACTGCGCATGGTGTAGTACCCACACCACTGGTCCTCTCCCGCAGCAGGCCACGAGGTGAAGGGCGGCGGCGGCCCCGGACTTTGCGAGACGAGCGGCTCGACCCAGGGCATCTCCAACCACCTTGCCAGGGGCAGGTGTACGTAGCGCGGGAGCTTCCCGGCATACAGATCGCCGAAGGAAGGCAGCCAACCCGTGGGATCGGAAAGCGCCGCCATGCAGGTCACCATCGCCCGCAGGCGTTCTTTCTGGCGCGCCACCGCCTCGGTGTTGCGGAGCGCGTAGGCCAGCCTCTGCTGCACGACGGAGGTCGCCGCCGAGTAGGCCACCGTCAGCTCCACACACATCCCGTCCGGGTAGAAGGCATCCTGAACGTACTGCTGCAAGAGCCCGGCATCGAATTCCAGCCACGCGCCGCTCTGAGGGAAGTCGGCCAGCAGCTCACAGCCCTCGGCCATGGACTGGATCATCGCGCACCCACCGTTGTGGCGCCGGTCCACCCAGCCCTGGATCTCACCCCGCAGGTAACCCAGCTCCTCGTACAGGCGCTTGAGCATCGCAAGCAGCTCCTCGTCGCCGACCTCCGAGAAGCCCCGCACCAGCGCGATCGTCTCTACCATCTCATGGATGCGCTCGGGGATCATGCACCAGTACCAGGGCTTGGCCACCCCCGTGTGCGATGTCCAGCCCGAAGTGCTTGCCTGGCCGACGAACTGCTGGATGGGATAGGCGGCCATGTAACCCAGGATGTGGTCCACCGCCCAGCGCGCATACCGGGCGTCACGAGTGTGATGAAGAGCCGCCCGCAACGTCCCCAGCACCGGAAAGCGCGTGACGCACGACAGCGGCGAGCCGTACCAGTCCAGTCCTGTGTCCGGGACCTCGTAGATGCTGTAACCATCCCACATGTGCCCGGCCAGGATGCCGTCGGCCCCCGATGTGTTGTGCCCCTCGTTCCGCGCGCGGTTCTGCCAGTCGGTGACGAGGGCCGAGTCGAAGCGGCGTGTGCGGAAGTGGGCGATGTAGGCCGCCCGGGCTCGCGCTACATCCCCCTCTTGCAGAGCCTTCCTGACCTTTGCCAGCTCAGGGCGGCTCAGGTCCAGCAGAGACAGAAACGCGCCGTCATCTCCAACGATGAACCCGTCCTGGTCTGCAGCGGCTCGTGGGGCAGACAAGAGGATCACTCCCAGAAGAAGACTGCCGATGGCGATCGCGAGCGCCCGTAGCTCTCGCGTTCCCGGCGGATCGGCCCGAGGGATGCCGCTGTTGACCGTCTGGCCCGACCCGGCCGTCCACCGCCCTCTTGCCCTGCGCGTCGCGTCGTGACTGCCCATTCCTACCGCCCTCTCGTGCCCGAGTGCGCCTCTCCCCC
>CAYRFY010000060.1:15083-19177 GCA_964423635.1 uncultured Armatimonadia bacterium
GCGGCCGTCTACACGGGGGCGAGTGTGCGGCCGTGCCGCACCGCTGGCCCGGCCTCGGTTGTTCACCCCTACGCGGCCTTGCAGGGCGCCCTGCAAGACAGCGACCGTCCCTTCCCGGCGGCCGCAACGCCCCTCGGGAAGGGACGGTGCGTCGCGGTGGCGAAAGGCTCTGACAATCCGCTTGAGTAGGCCCCGCGTTACCGAGGTGATCGTGTTGGAAGCCAAGCCCGCTCTACTGCCGCTCCTATTCCTTCTCTGCAGTCCTCCTTCCTTTGCCGGCGGCCTGGACGACCCCACCGTGCCGCTGGTGGCCGTGCCTGCGGTGGCCCGCACGATCCAGCTAGACGGGCGTCTGGAAGCCGCCGAATGGGTGCAGGGCGGAGGTCCCAGTGCCCTGGTTTCGGTGCCCGGCGGTGTGCCGGTGGAGCCGCAGCCCCGGGTGGTGGTGGCCTTTGATTCCGAGGCCCTCTATGTCGGGGCAACGCTCCCCTTGGCGGGCGGAGGTCGGCCGGTGGCCAGGGCTACCGACCACGACGGCAGTCTCTGGGAGGATGACGCCCTCGAGGTGTTTGTCGATCCCGGCCACAGCCACGCCACTTACTATCAGTTCATCGTCAACAGTGCCGGCGTCCGCTGGGACTCACGGGGCAGGGACAGCAGTTGGGACGGCGCGTGGGAGGCCGCGACTCGGATCGAGGATGATGCCTGGACGGCTGAGATCAAGATCCCCTTCGCCTCCATGGAGACCGAGGCCCCGGCGGACGGCACCACGTGGGGTCTTAACGTGGCCTGGGATCGCCAGACGCCCACACCCGTCACGGCGTCGTGGGCCCCTGTGGACGGCGGCCTGCACTCTCCCGAGAGCTTCGGTCACGCGCTGTTCGCGGCAAAGGCACCATCTATCCGGCCGTTGGGCCCCAACCCGCTGAACCGCGGCGCCGTGGCCTTCGTCGGCGACTGGCGCTCGGCGGTGGAGCTGAACGCATCGCTGACGCTGTTTGAGCGGGCTCCGGGCGGTGATCGGGTGGAGCTGGGCTCAACGCGGACGTCCCACCCCGGTCAGTCCCAGACCCGGCCGCTGAAGCTGGAGGTGCCGCTGCCCCGGGATGGCAAGTACATGCGCCCCGGTGACTATGAGGCTACTCTGACGGTGACCGCAGGCGGCAGGCCTGCGCATGTGGCAAGTCTCCGCTTCACCCGTCAGGCGCCCCTGGTGCTGTCCCTGCACAAGTACCTGCTGGCCGGGCGGGTGGAGGCCCATGTGGATGCCTCCGGCCTGGGCCTGCGGCCGGTGCAGATGCGGCTGTCCGCGGCACTGCAGGCTCGGGGCGGCGAGCAGCTCCAGGCCCGAGCCATGCCGCGCCCGGACGCCGCCTTCCACTCGGAGGTGGTGTTCGACGTCACATCGCTGCCGGCCGCGGACTACGAGGTCGTCGTCCGTGCAGCCGACCGGCGTGGGGAGGAGATCCGCACCGTGACTGCAGGCTTCACCAAGCCGCCGGCTCCGGAGTGGCTGGGCGCCACGGAGGGACTCACCGATGAGGTGCTTCCCCCCTGGACCCCGGTGGTTGCCGACACCGGTGCGGCCAGGGTGTGGGGGCGGGAGTACGAGTTCGGGGCTCTGCCACTGCCCACGCGGGTCGTCACCGCGGGCGCCTCAATACTCGCCGGTCCGGTGACGTTGGAGATGGTGGCCGACGGCCGCCCCGTGTCTTTCGAGCCCGAGGGGCAGCGCAGACGCATCTCGGCGCAGCCGAACCGGGCGGTGCTGGGCAGGCTTGCCAGGGCCGACGGGGTCGAGTGTGGCGGGCAGGTAGCCGTGGAGTTCGACGGCATGATCCGCAGCGATCTGGCCATCGTTCCCCGGGGCATCAAGAGCATCTCGGACCTGCGCCTGAGGATACCGATCCGGGCCGAGCACGCCCGGTACCTGTACCACTTCCCGGGCCGCTGGGGGAGCGCCTACAACGCCGGAGCACTGCCGCCCGACGGCTTCACCGCCGGCTTCAGGCCCTTCATCTGGCTGGGCGATGAGGAGCGCGGCTTCGCCTGGTTCTCGGAATCGGCGCAGAACATCCTCGTCGATGATCCCGACACCATCACGCGTATCAGCCGCGAAGGCGATGTGGTGACTCTTGAGATCGCGCTGATCCGCGGGGAGCATGCGGTCTCGGGCCCTCTGCACTATACCTTCGGTTTTCAGGCCACTCCCGTGAAGCCCATGGACCCCAGTGCCTGGGATTACCGCATCTGCCACCACGGGGGCTATGGGATCCAGGATCGGCCGTGGTCGGGCAGTGTTGGGCTGACGTATCCGGCCGAGGGCCATATCCTCCCGCAGCAGGGGACCTTCGAGGCTTGGGTCCGGCCCCGGTTTGACCCTCAGCCGGACGTCAAGCCCGATGAGCCCGGCCGCGGGGCCTACAACCGTAACCTGTTGGATGTGGAGTTCGCCGGCGGAGGCCACATCGGGTTCTATTGGAACATCGACGACCGCGGCATGCGGGTGTACTACAAGCAGGGCGAGCAGTATCCGCTGATCCTGGGCTCTTCGGCTCCACTGCAGAAGGACCGGTGGCATCACGTAGCCTTCACCTGGGGCGAGAGCACCCGCATCTATGTGGACGGGCAGAAGGTGGCCGAACGGGCGCACGCGGGCACGGTGGCGGCGGAACCGGGCGCCGGCCGGATCGTGCTGGCCAGGGGCCTGAGCGAGTTCGACCTGGACGAGGTGCGCATCAGCGGCGTGGCCCGGGACGGCTTCGACCTCACCGCCCCCCCCGGCCTGGATGACGGCACTCTCCTGCTGGATCGGTTGGACTGGGATCAGACCGGACCCAGACACGGTGCCACCACCCCGGAACAGGGGCGCCCCGGCGAGATATCCGGGGGCGAGGCGGTTCAGGGGCGCTTCGGTACAGCTCTGGGCACTACCTCCGGCGGCATCTCGATCCTAGACCGCCTCGCCCAGCTCGGCGTCAGGACGATCTGCTTCCACGAGCACTGGACGGACATCCAGAACTATACGTCCACTACCTACGGCGAGGAGCTGCACAAGTTGGTGGCCGCGTGCCATGCCCGGGGCATCAAGCTGCTCTTGTACTTCGGCTACGAGATCTCTAACATCGCCCCGGAGTGGGACACCTACGCCGAGGAGTGTCTCACCTATCCCCGGGCCGGGGGGTACCACCGCCAGCCCGAGCAAAACGCCTACATCGTCTGCTACCGCAGCAAGTGGCAGGATTTCATGGCCCACGGGATCGCGCGGATGATGGACGAGTACGACATCGACGGTGTGTACCTGGACGGAACGGCCAACCCCTGGCCGTGCGCCAACCGCCGGCACGGCTGCGGCTACGAGAAGCCCGACGGCACGGTGGGGGAGGTATACCCTATCTTCGACACCCGCGAGATGATGCGCAGGATCTACGCCATCGTCAAGACGCGGAAACCCGACGGACAGGTGAACGTCCACCAGTCCACCTGCATGACGATCCCCACGCTGTCGTGGGCCACCAGCTACTGGGACGGCGAGCAATTCGGCTCCATGGAGCGCGGCGCGGACCCGCTGACGGTGCTGCCGCTCGACGCCTTCCGCTGTGAGTTCATGGGCCACAACTGGGGTGTGCCGGCGGAGTTCCTCTGCTATGACAGGCCCTACACGTATGACGAGGCGCTGTCCTTCACGCTGCTGCATGATGTCTTGGTGCGCGCCTCCCTGGACAGGCCTCTGGAGCTGGAGGCCAGGCTCTGGGACGAGATGGAGCGCTTCGGGCGCAAGGAGGCCACGTGGCTGCCCTACTGGAGTCAGGAGTGCGTGACGGCACAGCCGCAGAGCGTGCGGGTGAGTGTGTACTCGCGTGGGAGCGCCGGGGCCGTCCTGGTGATCTCCAATCTGGGGGCGGAGGCCGCTCACGTGGAGGCGAGCATCGATCTGGCGGCCCTCGAGCTGCCCCCCACCCTCACGGCCCGGGACATGCTCAGCGACGAGCGCATCGCAATCTCTGCCGACAACCGGCTCTTGTTCCCGCTGGGGAGCTTCGGGTTCCGGGTGATCCATCTGTCGGCCGAGCAGTAGAGCCTGTCGACAAAGT
>CAYRFY010000061.1:0-10761 GCA_964423635.1 uncultured Armatimonadia bacterium
GTTGAGGGCCACGATGAGGCCATCGGCGACGTCGGCGGCCTGCCGCAGATAGGTAACGTGCCCCGGGTGCAGGAGGTCAAAGCAGCCGTTGGTGAAGGCGATGCGCTTCCCACCGGCCTGCGCGGCGCGGACGATGGCGGCCAGCTCCTCGCGGGAGTGGAGCTTGCCGCCCCTGGCCTGGAGCGTGAGCTCTACCGAGGCGTGTAGCATCTCGCCGACAGACACGGTGTGCAGCCCGGCATGGCCCACGGCCACATAGGCGGCGATATTGGCGATCTGTGCGGCGCCGCGCAGGGTGCTACCGCCTATCATTGCCATGGTGAAGGCGGCCGTCACGGTATCTCCGGCGCCGGTGACGTCGAATACCTCGCGCCCGGTGGTGGCGACATCCTCACGTCCGCCGGCGGTGAAGATGGTCATCCCCTTGCCGCCGCGGGTGACCACGACGGCGCCGTTGTCGTGCTCCGAGAGCAATCGGCGTCCGATCTCGTTGAGGGCGGCCTCCTCGACGCCGAGCAGCTCCGCCGCCTCGCGCTGATTGGGGAGCACGACATCGTAGCCCCGGAGGAGCTTCGCCCGGCCGGCGACATCTCCGACCAGGAGGATCCCGCGCTCCTTAGCCACGCTCTGGGCGCGCTCGAGCACCCCTGTGCTGCACACCCCGGCGCTGCTTTCGACGATGACCACGGCATCGGCGGTGGAGCAGAGGGCGTCGATGCGGCGGCCGATCTCGGCCTCCGCCGAGCCGTGGACCAGGGGGGGCACCGGTGTGTCGAGGCGCAAGATGGCGCGGTCGGGCAGATGGGCTTCGCTGGTGGTGATGCGGGTGTGCATGTTGGCGGAGGTATTGGGGAGTGTGACGATACCCTCGATGTCGATGCCTGCACGCCTGTAGACGGAGCTCAGGCCCGCAGAATGGGCGTCATCGCCGTTGGTGCCGATGACGGCCGTGTCGGCTCCGAGGGCCACCAGACCGGCGGCTATATTGCCCGCCCCGCCGGGGACATATCGCCGCTGTCGGTCCTCGAGCAAGGGAACGGGGGCCTCGGGTGAGATGCCCCGCATCTCACCGGAGATGTAGACGTCCAGGTACAGATCACCGATAACGACGACGCGTTTGCCTTTGGCGGCGTCTAGGACAGTCGGCAACTGCGCAGTGGTGTGCACGGCGAAAACCTCCACAACAAAGGGTCGTGACCTCTCGACTTGGCCGGCCCTGACGTAGTACGATACGGACCGTGTCCGGCGCCGGCCGCCCTCTATCGCGGGCGGCAGACGGGACCGCGGGTGCTTCATATTCTACCGCCACGTACCCCGCACGTCCAGCGGACGGGCTCAGCCGGCCTTCACCCTATCCCGACCTGAGCGCGATTAGCGACCGATGAGTTCGCCTCCTTCACCCTCGACCACCGTTACGCTGCGCTCCGTGGTGCTCGGACTGCTGCTGGTGATCGGCTTCACCGTCGCCGGCTGCTTTTCGGTCCTGCTGCGCTACGAGATCATCGGCACCAGCTACCTGCCCCGGGGCGCAGTGGCCGTGCTTCTCCTGCTGGTGATCGCCAACGGGCTCCTGGGGGGCCTGGTGCGGCGTCTGCGGCTGGGTCGCAATGAGGTTTTGCTGATCTTCGTGATGCTCCTGGCGATGGCGGCCATTCCGGGCCAGGACTTCGCCCAGCACTTCTACCTCAACCTGGTAGGGGTCGTTTACTATACGACCCCGGACATCGCCGGGCCGGAGGTCTACCTGGACGGTCTGAACCCGGCGCTGTTTCCCAGCGTGGATCGGGAGGCGCCGGTGATCCGTTGGGCCTTCGAGGGCCTCCCGCCTGGGGCGCCCTTCCCCTTCCGTCCCTGGCTGGGTCCGCTGGCGATCTGGACCCCGTACTTCCTGGCCGTGTATTGGATGCTGCTTTGCGCCGCGGCGATCATGTCGGCCCGGTGGGAGAACCACGAGAAGCTGCTGTTCCCGCTGATGCAGGTGCCCAATGAGATGACGGAGCAGACCTCTCGGGCCCTGCCCGCCCTGCTGCGCAACAAGGGCATGTGGATCTGCTTCGGCCTCAGTTGCCTGCTTTACATCATCAAGGGTCTGCATTCGTACTTTCCTGCGATCCCGGACATCAACCTGCAGCGCACCACCGAGCGCCCCTTCGGGGGGGGGCCGGCGGTAGTGTTCAATAACGTCGCTTTGCACCTGTACCCCGAGGTCATCGGCATCTCCTATCTGCTCACCAGCGAGGTGGGGTTCAGTCTCTGGTTCTTCTATCTGTTCCGCCTGCTTCAGGACTTCACCCGCCGTCTGTTCGGCCTGACCACCAGCTCGTACGCCTTCTTCGAGATGCAGACGGCGGGGAGCTACGTGGTGATGGGATTGGCTCTGCTGTGGTCGGCCCGCAAGTACCTGGCCGAGGTGTTCGGGTACGCCTTCGGGCTGCGCGCCCCGCCGGCGGGTGAGACTCAACCGGCCATGCAGCGAGTGGCCGCCATCGGCTTCATCGTCGGCCTGCTTTTCGTGCTGTACTGGGCCACCCAGGTGGGTATGGCCCTGTCATGGGCGCTGCTGCTGTTTGGTCTTCTGCCGCTCACGGGAATGGTGGTCTCCCGGGTCATCTGCGAGGCCGGCATGTCCATCTACTCGCCGCCGTTCCGACTCAATGAGCTGATCTTCCGTGTGGCCGGCAGCGATGTCATCGGGGCTCAGAACGTTGCCCTGATGACCGCGGCCAGTTGGGTGCAGGTGCGCAGTACCGCCACTCAGTTCATGCCCCAGGCGTTCCAGGGCCTGAAGCTGGGCTCCATGGGCAATCTCAATCGGCTCCATGTCCTGGTGCTGATGATGGTCGCCGTTGGCGTGGCGATCCTGACCTGCCACGTGGCGGCGCCGTGGATCATCTACGCCTGGGGGGTGCCGAAACTGGGCTGGTGGCCGCGGGGCTCGTCGCTGGGCACGACCAAGGGGCTCGTGTCGGCGATCGCCAATCCCGTGGACATGAGACTGGAGGACTGGATCGGGCTGGTGGTCGGGGGCGGCCTGAGCGTGCTACTGGTGGCCATGCGGCAGAGGTTCTTGTGGTGGCCGTTTCACCCCGCCGGCTACGTGGCCTGGCTCGGCTGGCCGATCGATCGCTACTGGCTCTCCATCTTCCTGGGCTGGTTGGGCAAGACGGTGGTCCTCCGGTTCTTCGGCTACAAGGCTTTCGCTCAGCTCCGGCCGGCGGCCTTCGGCCTGATCCTGGGAATCTGCTTCATCCTCACCTTCTGGTTGGTGTTCCACTTCTTCATCGAGGGCCCGCCGCTGCTGGTGGAATGAGGCCGGGCAGAAGGCTTGCGGCTCCGTGCTCCCGCACCGCAAAGGGTGCGCCCCTCCTTCCCGCCTCGGGTGCGGCCCGGGATGGGGAGGGCCTTCGGGGCGCCTTTGCTCTCCCGTCACCCCTCTGTTGCCCTGTGGCCCTCAACCACCGGGCGAAAGTGCCAAGACGTACCATAGCGAGTGATAGATGCACTCGATGCCCGCGCCGAGAGCGCGGCGTCGGCCGCCAGGATGTGCGGCCGCCCAACGCCATGGAAGGCAGGAGATGTGTATGCTTGTGCCACCGACAGGCGGTGTGTCCGGTTTGTCGTCGGTCGCCGATCAGATCCGGTATCGCGCAGGGCCCCATGCCCAGCCCAGAGCTCCGACGGCCGCCCCGGTCCAACGCGCCGATGTCTCAGAAGCCGGGATCGGCGACACCAGGACGTACACGCTGAAGGTTCTGCTGGCAGAGGCCTTCGGCTGCGAATTTGGCTCCACGAGCGTGCGACAGGGATCGGGGCAACGCTCCATCGACGATCTTCAGAAAGGACAGACGTTCTCGACCACCACCCGAAGCGGCCTGCGGGCCTCCATCAGCGTGGTGAACGTCACCGCCGAGCACATCAGCCTCACCGCGGAACTGGACGGCCAGGCCGCTCAAGTGAGCGCGACCCGGGTCACGGCGACCTCGATCCGCATTGAGTTCGTCAATGCCAGGGAGCAGGACCCACTGATCCTCGATCTGTCGGGTGACGGGATCCACCTTCGTCCGCTTGAGGATGGGGTCAGCTTTGACATCGACGGTGACGGCCACAATGAGATCACCGGTTTCGTGCAGGGCGATGATGCGCTCCTTGTGTGGGACCGGGATGGAGACGGCACCCTCACCGGGTCCGATCTGTTCGGAGATCACCACGGAGCCCGCAATGGGTTCGAGGAACTCCGTCTCCTGGATACCAACCAGGATGGTTGGATCAACGCTTCGGACCCCGTCTTTCCGGAGCTCCGGGCCTATCAGGACGTGAACGGAGACGGTATCGTCCAGGTCAGGGAGCTGCGTGGGCTCGACGAAGTCGGAGTAAAGGGCCTGCGCCTCGACTACACCGGCAGCGACAAGCTCAGCGGCGGCCAACGGCTGTCCGAAGTGGGCATCTTCACACGCAAGGACGGGTCCGTCGGGCTGATTGCCGACGCCCTTTTGCAGTACCGGGAGATCGCCTCCCAAGAGCAATGAAAGCCGTAGCCGATCTCACAGCAGCGAACGCAGCTCATCCACAGGAATGGTAGGCGAGTTGATGACTGACAAGCAACGCCGCGGCGTCCTCGACCGGTAACCCCCAGTCACCGTCCGGTCGAGGACGCCCACTTACAGCGCCCTGCCTCCCCCTCCCCACCTCCCACCCATCGACCCGCCATCGCCGAAGAGGAATACCCCTTGCCGAGGAAGAAGTGGCGGCTTCACCGTCGGTCAGTATGCGTGCGTGCCGAGCGGCAGCTTTTCAGACGTGCTCGGACCCTGCACACAATGTGAGATGATGATGTTGGCCAGCACCCCCCGCGGACTGATCTCATGTTTCCTGGTGGTTTTGATGGGTACGTCTCTTGGCTCCGCGCAGCAGCCCGGCTGGCAGTGTCTGGTGGAGGAGGCCGCCTTCAGCCGCCGGGATACCGCCGAGGACGCCGTGTTTCTCGGCAGGATGTGGCTTTCAAACGCGTATACCACCGGCGGCGACCTGGCCCGGGACCTGTGGAGTTCCGAGGACGGCGTGAACTGGACCCTGGCCCTGGAGGAGACGCCCTACGATGGTTACAGCGAGATGGCCGTCTTTCACGACAGGCTGTGGGCCGTGAAAGCAAGCGTCTGGAACAGCGAGGACGGGGTGAACTGGACGCGGGTACTGCAGCAGACGCCCTTCGGCTCCCGCGGCTATGGCGAGTTGGTGGTCTTCGAAGACAAGCTCTGGCAACTGGGCTCCGGGGAGGATGTGTGGTGCAGCACGGACGGAGTGGACTGGACCTGCGTGCTGGAGAAGGCCCCCTTCGGCAACCGCTACGGCTCGGCGGTGGCCGTCTATGACGGGAAGCTGTGGCTCTGCGGAGGGGCCGTGAACCGGGAGAGCGACCCGCCGGAGAAGCACTACAAGCAGTACACCACCTACAATGACGTCTGGTGCTCGGAGGACGGCAAGAGCTGGCGGTGCGTCCTGGAGCACGCCCCCTGGGCCCAGCGCCAGTGGTTCGTGGCCCGTGAGTACGCGGGCAGGCTCTGGATCTTCGGGGGGTTTTCGAATCGGGAGAGCAGGAACTTCTCCGAGTGCTGGACCACGGAGGATGGGGTGAACTGGGAGCCCTTCATCTCCGGGGAGATGTGGTCGGCCCGGCATGAGCCCACGATCTACGTGTACGGCAAGAGCCTTTACCTTGCGGCCGGGAACATGTGGCCGCTGATGAATGACGTCTGGAAGCTGACACTGGAGCGCTGACAGACCCACAGCGGCGGGGAGAGTATCCTACCACAGGGACACCGCGAGCGCGGAAGTCCCCGGGCAACGGCGGCCCGGACGCGAGGGGCAGCCGGGGAATCAGCTATGAATATACTCGTCACCGGCGCGGCCGGGTTCATCGGGTCCCATCTGGCCGAGGCTCTCGGCTCGCTGGGGCACAAGGTGGCCGGGCTGGATTGCTTCTCAGATTACTACCGCCCGGCGCTGAAGCGGACCAACGCCGCCGCGCTGGCGGCCCGGGGCGTGCCGGTCCTCGAGCGGGACCTGGCCGCGGATGACCTGACCGCCGCGGTCCGCGATGTTCAGGTGGTCTACCATCTGGCGGCTCAGCCGGGGATCTCCGCGCGGGTGCCGCTGCAGGCCTACGTGCGCAACAACATCATGGCCACCCATCGGCTGATCGAGGCGCTGGAGGGCAGTGGCGGCGGGTATCTGGTGAATGTCTCCACCTCTTCGGTGTATGGAGCCCGTGCCACCAATGCCGAGGACGCCGTGCCGGAGCCCATCTCGCACTACGGCGTCACGAAGCTCGCCGCCGAGCAGTTGGCGCTGGCGAGCTGCCGGTCGGGGAGGCTCGAGGTGTGCTCGATACGGCTGTTTTCGGTGTACGGCGAGCGCGAGCGCCCGGAGAAGCTGTTCCCAAAGCTCATCCGCAGTATCCTGGATGACACCGAGTTTCCGCTGTACGAGGGGAGCCCCAGGCACCGCCGTGCCTTCACCTATGTGGGCGACGCGGTGGCGGGGCTGGTGGCGGTCCTGGGCAACCTCGAGGCCTGCCGGGGGCAGATTGTGAACCTGGGCTCCGACCGCGAGGAGACCACGGCGCGAGGCATCGAGATCGTGCAGGAGCTCCTGGGCAAGCGGGCGCGGCTGCGCCGGGAGCCGGGGCGGGCCGGGGATCAGGAGCGCACCTGCGCCGAGATAACCAGGGCCCGTGCCCTGCTGGGCTACGAGCCGAAGACAGCGCTGGAGGAGGGCCTTGAGGCGGAGGTGCGCTGGTTTGTCGAGCATCACTGCTGACCGTGGGGAGATGGCGCGATGTCGAAGGTAAGATACGAGGAGATGCGGGTGACCGAGCTGGCCGAGGCGCGGCTGCGCGCGTCGCTGGCGTATGTCCCGGTGGGCTCGCTGGAATATCACGGGTGGCATCTGCCCACGGGCTTCGATGGCCTGCACGCTCAGGCGCTGTGCGAAGCGGCGGCTCAGCAGACGGGCGGGGTAGTGCTGCCCGTCACGTACTGGGGCACCCGGGGGCACGAGGGATTCGCGGGCTCGCTGCTCATTCAGGAGGAGACGTTGGCCCGCCTCGTCACGGATGTGCTTGACTGCCTCTCCGAGCAGGGCTATCGGCTGATCGTGCTGCTCACCGGCCACCATCCGGATGTGCAGGGCGCCGTGCTGCGTCATGTGGCCGACCTGCACAATGAGCGCCGGACGGATACGCATGTGGTGGTGCTGGACCCGTTCAACCTCCACCCGACGGACAAACACCTGGAACACGCGGGCAAGATCGAGACTTCGGTCATGCTGCATCTGCGCCCCGAGCTGGTGGACATGGCGCAACTGGAGAGCCTCGAGGCCCTGCACGCCATCACCCCCGACTGCGTCGAGGCGGAGGAGGACTTTGGGCGCCGGCGGCTTGGGGAGACGGTGACCGCGCTGGTCGCGACCGTGAGAGGCGAGTTGGCCGCCCATGAAGGCGAGCGCCGATGAGGGTGTCCGAAGCCGGTGTGGGGAGCCTCTACGGCGACGAAGAGCTGTCCGCCATCTCACGGGTACTTAGCTGCGGTGGAAGCCTGGCCCGCGGGCCGGAGCGGCCGGCCTTCGAGGCCGAGTTCGCCGCCGCCTGCGGCGCGCGGCACGCGCTGGCCTTGTCCTCGGGCACGGCGGCTTTGCACCTGTGCGCCCAGATCCTCCGTCTCAAGGCCGGCGATGAGGTGATCTGCACGCCCCAGACCTTCTGGGCCACCGTGGTGGCGCTGGTGGCCCGCGGGGTGAGCATTCGCTTCGCCGACATCGACCCCGAGACATTGAACCTCGATCCCGCCACGATTGAGCGCCACATCACCCCGCGCACCCGGGCGATCTACCTGGTGCACCACGGCGGCAATCCGGCGGACCTGTCCGCGATCCGCGGCATCGCCGCCGCACACGGTCTTCCCGTGGTGGAGGATTGCGCCCACGCTCCGGGCGCGGCCTATCGCGGCGAGCCCATCGGCAGCGGCGACCTGTGCTGCTTCTCGTTCCACTCGCTCAAGAACATGACGACCCTGGGGATGGGCGGGATGCTCACCACAGGCAATGAGACCTGGGCACAGGAGGCCTCGCGGCTGCGGGCGATGGGGATCGTAGGGCAGGCGGTACCGCGGCAGGGAGCCTTCGGCCCCTACCGCAAGCCCGACTTCGACCTCAACGACCAGTCGGCCGGGAGCTGGGACAGCGGCTGGGCGGCCATCGAGGAGACGGGGACAAACTTCGGCATGGGGGAGGTGCAGGCGGCGGTGGGGCGCGTACAGTTGGGCAAGCTGCCCCGGGTCAATGCCCGCAGGGCGCAGATCGCCGGGCAGTACGATGACGCCCTACGGCAGACCGATGCTCTGAGGCCCCTGTGCGTGCACACTGAGGACCGCAGCGCCTGGCATCTGTATACCTGCTTTGTGCGCCCCGAAGCGGGCGTGGACCGCGATGAGCTGGCCCGGACCCTGCAGGAGCGGGCCGGGATTGGGATCGTGCTGCGCTTCTTCCCGCTGCATCTTCACGCCGGTCTGCAGCCCTACGGGCATCGGTACGGTGAGTGTCCCGTGTGCGAGCGAGTCTGGTTTGAGCGGCAACTCAACCTTCCCATCGCCCCAAGCATGACCCAGGAGCAGGTGGACTGGGTCTGCGAAGCCCTGGCGGACGGCGTCCGTGCCTGCAGGAAGTAGCCTCGCGGCGGGGCCGACGGAACGGACGGGTTGGTCTACTGGTCTTCAGCGGTGGCCGCGGCGTACTCTTTCAGGCAGGCCAGGAAGCCCCTGCTGTACATGACCTGCTCCCGCAGATAGGTCCGAGCCCGGGCGAGAAGCTCCTCGGGGGAGCCCAGGGGGGCGATGATGTCCACCAACTCGCCTACCATCCGCTCCTGCTCGGCGTCCAGCTCATCGCCGGACATTGCGCGGAGGCGGGTGAAGAACTCGAGCAACGCCTCTTCGGCGCCGACCGGGAGGTCGGGTGTGTCGAGGATGATGTCCTGGGTGATGCGGTCCACCCAGGCCGTCCAGAGGTCCTTCGGTGCCCCCATGACCTCCCGGGCCTCCGCGATGATGTCCCGAGCCCGCTGCAGGGGCTCGGACCTGGCCAGGTCCACCATCTGCTGCTCCGAAAGCCCCCGGGCCATGGCGTCCGCCGCCTCGCCGGCCTGTCTCTCCACCTCTTCCCACTCCACGTCCTGCCCCGCTGCCGCCTGGGCGGCGGCGAGCTGTTCCCACATCTCTGTGGTCACCGGCAGGCCCTCCAGCGCCGCCTGCCGGATCCGGGTGAGCACAGCGATCACGGCGGGCGTGTCCTCCTGGCCCTGGAGGGTCTTGAGGGCGCTCTGCAGGGGCTCGAGGCGGCCGGCCCAGTCCAGGGCCTGCTCCGGGGTGAGGTGTATCTGATGGAAGGTGCCGAAGGTCGCAATGTCCTCCCACAGGCTCGTCGCCGTGGGGGGAGAAGCCTGGGGCGCCTCCTGACCGAACGCGGACGGCACCAGAGCCCCTAGAACCAGAGCCAGACCAGTTAGCAGTATTGGAGAAGGCCGGTTTGCCATGTGCGTGCATCCCTCTCGTGGGTCGGACTATCGGCAGGTGCCACTGTCGCATGTTCGGCGGAATGGTGGGGTGTTCCTGCAGGAGGAGGCTGTACGGGTATCCGAAGGCAGCCGTCGTCCCGCCGCTGTGCAAAGCCCCGGTGGCAGATGGGGCGTCCCTGGAGACCGGAAGCCCGCTTTCAGCGCCGAGGCACGCGCACGGTCCCAGTCCGGCCGGGCCGCGTTGCGTGCAGGATTTCCCGGCGGGAGCGGGAAGATGACGCAAACCACACTGGGAGGCACTCGATGAGCATGGCGATTCGTGTCGGCGCCCTGGCTTCCGGGGGCGGGAGCAATGTGCAGGCGATCATTGAAGCGTCGGAGGCGGGGCGCCTCGAGGCGGAAGTTGTCGTCGTCATCAGCGACAATGAGGCCGCCGGCGCGCTGGAGCGGGCCCGGAACCACGGGATCGACGGGGTCCACGTGGAGGTGCCGAAGACCGGGACGGCACAGTGGGAGCGGGCCAACTCCGCCATCATCTCCTGCCTGCGCGAGCACGCGGTAGACCTGGTGGTACTCGCCGGGTACATGCGCATCGTCTCCCCCAAGCTGCTGCGTGCTTTCCCGGGAGCGGTGATGAACATACATCCGGCGCTGCTGCCGTCGTTTCCCGGCACCCACGGCCAGCGCGATGCCAATGACTACGGCGTCAAGCTGGCGGGGGCGACGGTGCACTTCGCCGACGAGCAGTTCGATACCGGTCCGATCATCATCCAGGGGACGGTGCCGGTGCTGGACGGGGACACCGCCGAGAGTCTGGGGGCCCGGATCCTGGGGGTGGAGCACGTCAACTACCCGCAGGCCGTGCAGTGGTTCGCCGCAGGCCGGCTGCGGCTTGAGGGGCGCCGAGTGCTGCTGGACGGCTCGCCGGTGGAGACCGACGCCCGGCTGATCTGGCCGCCCCCGGACCTATAGCTCAGACTATGCAGGTTCCGGGTAGGCGCCCATGCACTGCGAAGGCAGAACATGGCCGTCGCTTGAGAGCACCGATGACCGGGCGCCTTCGCAGGCGCAGGTGTCTGAGTGTGGCTCAATGCTCGGACCCCGGAGGGCGGGATCCGGGCCTGGGAGGGGTGGAACGGCTAACGGCGAACGGGCAACGGCGGCGGCGCACAGGTCGCCGCCCTACAACGGCTAAC
>CAYRFY010000061.1:11007-19165 GCA_964423635.1 uncultured Armatimonadia bacterium
ACGGCTAACGGCTAACGGCTAACGGCTAACGGCTAACGGCTAACGGCTAACGGCTAACGGCTGCGGGCCTGGAGCCCCGCGGGCACGGTGGTTTTCCGGGGTGTATTGCCGACGGCCTGGAAGGTGCTCGGCCAACGGCCAACGGCGGCGGCGCACAGGTCGCCGCCCTACAACGGCTAACGGCCAAAGGCTGCCCCGGTGGGCAGAGGGAGACGGCACGGCAAGTCCCGTCTGGGAGGTCGAGACACGGCGGCGCGCTGCAGGCAGATCGCACCGCCCCTCGTGGCATTACTCCTGAGGCGGGCCCTCCTCGGCGACCCGCCGGATGACCACCAGCGTCCGGTCATCGCTGTCGCGACCGGCCCCGAAACGTTGGGCGGCTTTCATGATCCGGTCGGCCAGGGTGGCCGCATCCGCATCCTCGGCTTCCCGCACGATCTGCAGCAACCGCTCTGTGCCGAACTCTTCGCCCTTGCGATCCCGAGACTCCAACACGCCGTCGGTGGCACACACCAGCACATCGCCAACCTCGAAGGTCACCTGCTCCTGGCTGTACCGAGGTTCGCGGATGACGCCGATGACGACTCCGCCGGACATGAGCTCGATGGCCCGGCGCTCGGCGCCGGCTTTGACGAGGATAGGAGGAGAATGGCCGCAATTGGCGAAGTTCAAGGTTCCCAGGGCGGTGTTGATGTCGGCGACGAAGAGGGCCGCGAAGCTATCCGGCTGGAGATGATCGTAGACGTCGTGGTTGATGACCTCTACCAGCTCGCCGGGCTCGAGGGCCTGATGAGCCGCTCGGTGTAGGCAGAAATGCAGTAAGGAGAGGTGAAACAGGCCGTAGACGCTCTTGCCCGCCAGGTCGCCCACCGCAAGGAGCAAGCGCCGGCGCCCGAAAGCCATGAGCTCGTAAAGATCGCCGCCTACCGAGCGCGCCGGATGGAAGCAAACCGAGATATCGAGGCCGATGATCTCGGGAATCGTGGCAGGGAACATGCCCTTTTGCAGATGCCTGGCCAGGCTCATATCGTGCTCGAACTGTGCGGCCCGCTCGCGCTCTCTGTCTCGGGCCATGACGATATAGGAGGCCGTCACACCGATGAGCAGGAAGGCGGGGCCATGCCCCTCGGTAATGATGGTGTAGCTCAGGCAACCGTGGGTTGCCCCGTCGTACAGGGCACTGGAGAGCACCGCCACGATGATGGCCCCTAACCGGCTGTACCAGATGGCGGCCATCGTGATAATGAGGTAGTACACTACCGGCCAGGCGCCGGCGGCGCTGTGGCTCGGTGACCACATGTCCCAGGACCATACGGCCGAGGTCACGAGGGCGAGGTCGACCGCCAGGGCCAGGGGACGGAGGAGTGGGACGGGGACCCTGCGCAGGTGAGAGGCGAGGATGGCGACATCGAAGACCGCGGCGGCCAGCAGCACGGTCTGGACCACGCGTTCGGACAACGGGGTGCCGCCACCGACGTAGGCCATGACGGCGTAGGCGATGATGAATGCGGCGCGCACCAGCGCGGCGGCAACGTCGGATTCACCCGCCGCTCCTCGGGCCTCGACCGGCGGGGCGTCCGGCAAAATAATGCGCCGCAACCATCTCACCTCCCTGTGATGGGGTAACGGCCTCATTCCGTCAGTCTGATACCGTGTGTCGGTCAGTCTTCGTCGCGGCGGCCCGACACACCTTCACAAATACATAGCTCGCCTTCGTTTCTCGCGGTGGGCCGGCCTGCTCCCACTATCGGCGGCCGCGCTCGACGCTTGACCGACCGGTCGCCACAGCTATGCGCCGTGGGTGGTGCGTTCTGGAAACACCCCACCATCGCAATCGACGAGAAGCCATGGTTCAGGGCCAACTGAGGAGCCGTGGGATCACCGACCCACGCGTCCTGGCGGCGATGGGCTCCGTTCCGCGTCACGAGTTTGTTGCCCACGGTGACGAGAGCTTCGCCTATGACGACCGGGCCATGCCCATCGGCTACGGGCAAACCATCTCGCAGCCGTACATGGTGGGCCTGATGTGCCAGCTTCTGGACGTGCGGCCCGAGGACAGAGTCTTGGAGGTCGGAGGCGGCTCGGGTTACCAGGCCGCGGTTTTGGGGCAGTTGGCCGCCGAAGTGTACTCCATCGAGATCGTCCCGGAGCTGGCGCGGCGTGCCGACCTCACCATCCGTCGCCTGGGCTATGAGAATGTACATGTGATCGAGCAGGACGGCACACTGGGCTACCCGCCGGCCGGGCCGTACCAGCGGATCATCATCGCCGCCGCCGCGCCCGCCATCCCGGAACCACTGGTGGAGCAACTGGTTGAGGGAGGCAAGCTTGTGGCTCCGGTGGGCGACTTGCGGGTCCAGACCTGCATCGTTGCCACACGTGACGGCGGTGAGCTGCAGGTGAAACACAGCATCGGCTGTGTGTTCGTCCCTCTGCGCGGCGAGCACGGTTGGCACGGCGGCACCGGTGCGTAACGGGCCCCGGGAACCTGCGAGACCGCGCCGTGCAAAGCGATGGCCGCAGGCGCATGCGCAGCAGACAAACCCTATCGCCCTACACCGCCGGGCCCCTACAAGGAGGACCCTCGCCATGCCTCGACTGGGCTTCCGCACCGCGGGCTACCGCAATCAGACCATGGATCAGGCCCTGGCCTCCATCGCGGCCGCGGGCTACGATGGTGTCGAGGTCTGCCTGGAGCACCCCGAGGTGCGTCCGGAGCACATGGACCATGCCAGCGCCCGGCACCTCGCCGATACGGCGGCACGCCATGGCCTCCAGATCGCCTCTGTCAGCTATCACGGCGACGGCGAGCCACCGGAGCAGCGTCTCGCCAACCAGATCAAGTCCATCAAGATCGCCGGGTGGTTCGGCACCGATGTGCTGATTCTGAATGCTTCCGCCCGGGTGCCCGGCAAGGAGCCGGAGCAATGGGACAGGCTCCGTGGCGAGCTTGGGCGCATGCTGCCCATGGCCGGCGACCTGGGCATCTACATCGCGCTCGAGCCCGAGCCGGGCCACTTCCTGCACTCCTCGGCGGACATGCAGCGGTTGTTGCAGGAGGTGGACGACCCGGCACTGGCGGTCAACCTCGACGTCGGGCACGCTTTCCTGACAGACAAGGACGTGACCGCCACCATCGAGGACCTGGGACCGGCCATCGTGCACACTCACATCGAGGGCATGCCCGCCGCGGAGCACCGGCATCTGGTGCCCGGAGAGGGCGATCTGGACCTGGTCGCCATCCATCAGGCCCTGCAGCGCTCAGGCTTCGCGGGCTTCTATACCGTGGACCTGTTCAACATCGCCGATGACCCGGAAAACTATGCCCGGCGGAGCTATGAAGCCCTGCGCGAGATCGTCAGCGCCTGAGGCACCGTGCTTTCTCATCCGAGCAAAGGGGGCTGCAGCTTGGAGAACCTGCCGCATGACGGCCATACCCACACCACCTTCTCCGATGGCCGCAATAGCGTCGAGGAGAACGTGCGCGCCGCCGAGGCGGCCGGCATCGAGTGTGTCGCGATCACCGATCACTTCTGCAGCGATGAGCACCGTGCCACTCTCTCCCAGCGTATCCAGGCGGTCCGCAAGGCCGACGCCGAGAGCCCGATCAAGGTCATCATGGGGCTGGAGGCCGTGATCCTCGACACCGAGGGGACTGTGTCCGTCAGTCAAGAGGAGGCGGCGCAGGTGGACTGGGTGCTGGCCGATTTCAGTTGGCAGACGCGGGGGGTAGCCCTCGACCCGCCCGCCGATCCGGACCGCCTGAACGAGAACGTGCTGGCGGCCGTCAGAAACGCCGCGGCAAACCCCGTAGTGGATGCCATCGCCCACCCGTTCAGCCTCGGCCGTTTCGATGCCGTCTTGCGGCCGCGAGACCTCTCTCGCGACGGCCTCAAACGCGTGGCCCGCGGGATGGTGGAGAGCAATGTGGCCTTCGAGCTGATGAACCAGGCCTACTGGTGGTACCCGGGGATGACGGTGGCGCAGTTCACCAGGGATTTCGCCACGGTCCTAAAGCTGTTTTCTGCAGCGGGCGTGAAGTTCGTGGCGGGGAGTGACGCCCATTCCTGCGGCGCCGTGGGCAACCTCCACTACACAAGGCACCTGATGCACGCGGCGGGGATCGAGCTCTCGCAACTGGTGGACCTCAAGCGCATGGTGGCGGTCCGGGGCAAGGGGTAGGGGGAACGACATGTGATAGGAAAAAGGTGATAGGTGACAGGGACGGCAAAGGCGGGGACGGTCCCGCAGGGCGAGAGCGGGGACGGCTGCCGTTCCTGTCGTCTGATTGCTTCCTACCTCAGCCACGCCTCGCGCTGCCGGCAGTAGCCGGAGTAGGCCTCCTCGTATCGTGGCTCCGGACGCGGCTCCAGACTTTGTCCCGGGCGGTCCAGACTCTGCTGGGCCGTGGGAATGTCGCAGATGCCGGCGGCGCTTAGCGCGAGCACCGCGGCCCCGGCGCCGGCGGTCTCTACATCCTCAGAGGTCTCCACCTCGAGTTCCGTCACATCGGCGATGATCTGCGCCCAGAGCGCGGACCTGGCGCCACCACCGAACAGCCGCAGGCGGTGGACCTGTACCCCCTGACGCCGCATGCCTTCGAGATTGCCGCGGATCTCGAAGGCCACGCCCTCCAGCAGTGCCCGGGCGATGTCACCGGCCTCGGTGGCCAGCTCCAGTCCACAAAGGGCGCCCCGAGCCTCGCCGAGCCAGTGGGGCGCGCCGGCCCCGGCGAGGAAGGGGAAGAACCGCACTCCCCGGCTGCCGGGCTCGGACCGGGCGGCCAGGGCGGTGAGTTCGGCGTAGGAGGGGTCCGGGGCGCCAAGGCCGCGGGCCAGGTCGCGCAGCCATTTCAGGGCGGCGCCCGTCGTGGTCAGCGGCGCCTCGAGCACCCACGTCCCCTGAGCCAGGTACGGGAAGCACGGGATTGTCGATTCCGGGTCGGCGAGCGGGGCCTGAGCAATCGCGCTGATCGCGGTGGACGTGCCCAGCGAGACCGTGGCCATGCCCGGCCGGAGGCCCGCTCCGAGGGCCGCGCACTTCTGATCCTGCGCTCCCACGGCCACGATCACGTCCGGCGCCAATTCCAGCTCCGCGGCGAGATCGTGGGAGAGCCGGCCGGCCACCGAACCGGCGGGAACGACCGGTGAGAGGGCCGAGGGGCTCACGCCATACTCCGCAAGCAGGCTTTCGCTCCAGTGGAACCGGGATTGGTCGAACAGCAGCGAGGCCGCCGCGGTGGTGTAGTCGGTCAGTCGGCGCCCGGTGAGGCGGGCGAGGAGGAAGTCGTGGGCGTATAGGAAGTGTGCCGCGGCGGCGACGGTCTCGGGCTCGTGCTGCCGCAGCCACAATAGCTGCGGCAGGGTATGCCACGGACCGGGGGCCTTGCCCGCCACAGCACACCAAAAGCCGGCACCCCTGGCCTCGAGGAGCTCCCGTGCGAAGGGCGTGGCCCGGGTGTCCAGCCAGGTGAGCGCCGGGCGCAGCGGGCGCAGGCGTGCATCGACGGGGACCCACGAGTGCCCCTGGGCGCTGATCCCGATGGCTTTGATCTCCGCCGGCCGGGCGAGCTTCCCCGCCACGGCCTGGAGACAGGTGTGGGCGGCGGTCCACCAGTCCTCGGGGTCTTGTTCCGCCGCTCCGGGCTCTGGGTGGCTCAGCCCGTACTCCACATAGTGCCGGCCAAGGCGCTCGCCGTCCGTGGAGAAGGCTCCGGCCCTGCAGCCCGTTGTGCCCAGGTCGAGGGTCAAGACCGCGCTGCGCATCATTCGATCACCTGCGACTGTGTTTGCGACGTTCGCGAGGAGGGCCACCGCGCCCCGGTGGGGAAGACAGATACACTGCCACATGCCAATAGGAGGGCAACATGCGTGACCTGTCGTCCATTTCGGCTCTGCTATTCCTCTTCACCACCATCGGCGCCTGCCAGACGCCGGACATCCTCAGCACCCCCGACACCGCGACGGCGGTGGCGAGGTGGACGCCGCAGTTCGGCAGCCTGCCTCCGCGCGTGGAGACGCTTCCCGACGGCAGCGTGTGTCTGGCTCTGGATGCGGTCTTCGAGGGGCCCATGGATCGCGCCTGCTGGGACTGGACGGGCACGCTGGATCTGTCGGCAGTCCGCCATTTGAGCTTCGAGTGCTCTTCGACCACCGGCGGCCTGGACCGACAGATCGGTGTCTACTTCGGCACCCCCAACGGCTGGTACGTCGGCTGGTGCCACGGCATTCCCGCCGGCTCCTGGCGGGAGCAGACCTTGCGCCTGGGGAGTCTCGGCACCGAGGGCGAACCGGACGGCTGGGACAGGGTGACGACATTCCGCTTCTCCGTGTGGGCCGATGCGCCGGGGAAGACGACCTTCTACCTCCGCAACTTCCGCACGGTGGCCGCCGACCCGCAAGAGAACTATCTCAAGAACGGGAGCTTCGAGATCACCGGCGGCGGCATGCCCTACGCCTGGGGCAGCGGGCACTGGGGAGTGGGCAACCTGCCCTGGGCCACGGACATGGACCTGTGGCGCAGGCATTGGTTCGTCGATGAAACCGTCGCCAAGGAGGGCACAAACAGCCTGTGTATCCACAATACCGCCGATCTGCCGCTGCTCAGGGCCGTATCGGTCTGGCTGACCCCACCGAAGACTTCGGAGAGCAATGTGCTGTCCGCCTGGCTCAGGAGCGACCAGGATTCTCTGCCGGTGACGCTGGACTGCAGCGGCACCAGCGGCTCCACGAAGGTGGGGCGCGAGTGGACGCAGCTTGTAGTTCCCAACGTGCCGCGCAAGGAACGTTGCCTTGTGAGCGTCATCCCGGAGGCCCCGGGGAAGCTGTGGATCGACGCCGTGCAGCTCCAGAGCGGTCCGGAGGCCGCCGGTGAGTTTCATCCTTCGTTTGATGACGCGGGTCTGGCCGCGCGGGAAGCGGCTGTGGACTGGTCGCCGCCGCGGCGGACCGAGGCGGTTGCAGCGGGCCGCAGCATCACCGGCCGTGTCTCCCGGGCCTCCGCCCGCATCGACGCCGACGGCCGCTTCCTGCTCAATGGCGTGCCGTATGTCCAGCACTCCTTCGGCCTGGAGTTCGTCGGTGACCCGGCGATCTTGGACTATGTGGCCCAGATCGGTTTCAGGGACATCTGCATCCAGATCCGCGAGACGGTGACCACCGAGGAGCTCACGGCGGTCTTCGACCGCTGCGCCGAGGCCGGCCTGCGGCTCATCCCCTGGCTGGATGGCCGCATTACCCGGGAGCGGTTCTCGCAGCACATCACGGCCCTCAAAGACCACCCGGCCCTGCTGTGCTGGTACGTGATGGATGAGCCCAGCGGCGACGCGTTCGCCGAGGCCGATGCGAGGCTGCAGATCGCCCACGAGCTGGACCCCCGGCACCCGGCGTTCATCAACTATCTGGGCAACAAGCTCGAGGACCAAAGCGGTGACATCTACTCCACCGACGTGTACCCCATCCCCCACAGCACCCCGATGGGAGCCATCTCGGCGGTGGCGCGGATGAAGGCGGCCGCCGAGATAGAGCGCAAGCCTGTCTGGATGTGGCTGCAGGGCACGGGCTATGCGTACTGGATGGACCGCGAGCCCACGCCGCGAGAGCTATCGTGCATGGTCTACGGCTCGCTGATCGCCGGCGCCCGCGGGATCTACTACTTCGCCCAGGTGCCACGGACAAAAGCCTGCCTGGACGAGATGCGCGCCATGTGTGTGGAGGTTGATGAGGTTGCGCCGGCCATCTACAGCCTCGAGGAGGCGCCTGCGGTGTCCATCGAGGCTTCGGGCCTCATGTGCGAAAGCTACCGCAAGGACGGCCGGCTCTGGGTGCTGGCAGTCAACACCCAGAACGTGGCGCGGGACGTGGAGCTGAGGATGGATGGCGTCGGGGGGGAGCTGGAGGTAGTGTTCGAGGACCGGACGGTTCAGGCGGCGGAGGGCAAGTGGACCGACAGCTTCGGCCCGTACGAGCGACACGTCTACCGCGTGGCGGCGCCGTAGGGGGTGGGCGGGTGGTCGTTGGGCAGGCGCCAACGGGAGGGGCCTCTAGGGTGGTCGGCTAAGGGTAACGGCCCGACGCGTAACGGCACGACGGGCAACGTCGGGCCGGAAACTCAGATTATGCAGGTTCCGGGCAGGCGCCGATTCACGTCACCTCACCCC
>CAYRFY010000062.1:0-10862 GCA_964423635.1 uncultured Armatimonadia bacterium
GAGTGAACACCTCTCCGGGCAGTCCCACGATCCCCAGGTCACCGATGCGGAGCGTGTGAATGGGCACGGTCCACTCGGAGGGCGCCTCGGCGCACAGGACCAGCTCTCGGGCGTAGATCCACTCCATGTTGTCCCACTGCTCGCCGCCTTCGTAGAGGGCCTTCGCGGCGGCCAACTCCGGGGCCGAGGGGCAGCGGGCCTCGAACGGTACCCGGGCCAGAGAGGCCCCCAACTGCACGTCATCGCTGAAGTCGTCTTCCCTCAGGCCGTTCCAGATTCGCCACGCCTCGCCCGCGACCACGTTTCCCACCCGCTCGATCTGGAATGTGGGCGCCGGGCTGGTACGCGCCGGGCGGGAGAAGTCGCAGTTGTTCACATCCCCGAACGTGCCGTTGGCCAGGGGACAGACGAACTGTGCGCCGGCGCAGCGATTGAGAGAGCGGCCGAAGGCCGCGAAGTAGTCGGCACAGATGACACAGCCGTCGCCGGGTACCCCCACGTAATGCAGGCTCAGGTTACCCATGGCGGCGATCGGGTGGCCCTGAGGCGAACGCAGGACAATGAGGCCCAGTTGGGGGTCGGTGGGCCCGGCGGGCTCTATCGCCTCGGGGTTCAGGTGGCCCGGGTTCATCCTGACCGAGCCGTCTCTCATGCGCCAGCGGCGGTTGTGCACTTCCCCCGGGCAGGCGCCGGCGGCGTGGGCGAACTGCGCCGGCTGCAGGCGCGCCAGGGCCATTGAGAAGGCATCGGCGATGCGCGGCGCCAGCCAGCGGTCATAGCCCTCCTCCTTCGGGGTCCCCAGGGCGCTGCGGACGGCAGGACCGGTGTGGGTGTGGGTGCCGGCGATGAGGACGTTCTGGGCCGGTATGCCGGTGTGTTCGGTGATGAGCGCCTTGGCCTGGTCCACGACGTCTCCGGGGACCACGATGAGGTCACAGATCACGAGGCCTAAAGTGATCTCGCCATCAGACAGGGCAATGGCCTTTGCGTGCAGCGGGTCCAGGATATCCCGGGCCCGGCGGTCGTTGAAGTACCCGCACAGATGTGCGCCCAGTCCGGGCGTGATGTCGATCTGCGCGGCTCCTGCAGTCAGCTTTGCCATCGGGTCCCCCCGCGAGTGTGTGATGGTACGTCCGAAGCCGATGGAGGGGGTTCGTCCTCACCGGTGGCTTACCCTTCACGGCGTAGGAGAGGGCAGGGGGAATGGAGGGGCCTGCGGGGCGGGCGGCTAACGTTCGCCCCGCAGTACGCCGGGCACCAGTCTGTTCCAGATACTCTCCGTCGGCGCCGGCGCCGCATTGGGCGGGCACTCCGGCACCAGACCGTTGCGGGAGGTGACCATATCCGCAAGGGCCGCGATGCTCTGGCTAACCGGCGCGTCGGGGTCGCTGAGGACGAAGGGCACTCCGCTGTTGAGCGCATTGACGGCCAGATCGGTGGCCTCGGGGATCTGATGGGCGATCGCGTGCCCCAGCGCCTCCTCCGAGTCCTCCAGGGCGTACTTGGTCTTGGCCGCCGTACGGTTGGCCACGACCCGAATGCGTTCCGGGCTTGTCCAGCGCCCGGACACGGCATGGAGCAGGAGGATGGTGTCTCGCAGAGTGGTCAACTCCGAGAGGTTGCAGATGACGGCGAACTGGTGAGAGCGTGAGATCACGTGGGCGGTGACATCATCCAGAACCGGAGGGATGTCCACCACCGTGATGCGGAACCGTCGGCGCAGGGAGGACAGCAGTCGGGCCATGAACTCCGGGGTCAGTTGGGCGGCCGTGGAAGTGGGCTCGGTGGCGCCCGGCAAGAGCCGCAGACTGCTGCGGTGGCGCACGAAATACGACTCCAGCCCCTCTTCGTCGATGACGCCGTCCTGGGCCAGGTCCAGTATCGTCCGGCGGTGCGGCAGACCGAGAGCCAGAGCGTCGTCGCCGTAGTGGGCGTAGCAGTCCACCAGGATGACCTCGTTCGGGTACTTCTCGGCAAGTGTAACCGCCAGGTTCACCGCCACCGTCGTCTTGCCCACACCCCCCTTGGCCGCTCCCACGGTGATGGTGATGGGCATCAGGTCCGGGTCGGTGACCTGGGCGTACTCCCGGCTATGGCGCCTCTGGGCGATGGCCGCGATGTCGCTGATGATGTCCAGCAGGTCCTGGCCGTCGGTGCCCGGAGCCACGAATCCGCGGGCACCCACGCGCATCACCGTCTCGTAGGAGGCGGCGGCCCCGTCCATGACCAGCACGCAGGCAACACCGGGGGCCGCCAGACCGATCAGCTCACAGGTCTGGAAGCCGTCCATTCCGGGAAGGTCTACATCAATGACGCATACCAAAGGCTCCCACTCACGACACATCTGGGCGGCCTCGAGGCCGTCCTGTGCCTCGCCCATCACCTCAATCTCATCGTGCTCGGAAAGGACGCTCCTCAGCCAGGATGTGGTGGATGGGTTATCGGCTGCGAGTAGTACGCTGATCCGGGACGACTCCTCGGCCGGCACCGGAGACTGTGTGCTCATTCTCCCTCAGTTCTCTCACGTGGGCCATGACGCCGATGATGTGGCGGCGTGGCCCATGCTACAGGATGATAGGTGATGGATGATAGGGCCGGCCCGGCGCGATGCGCCGGAGCCTGTGCGACCGACGTCAATTGCCGAAGAAGGCCATACTGCGAGTGATCGAGACCATGGCGGGCCCCAACAAGACCACAAACAGGGATGGGAAGATGAAGAAAACGAGCGGAAAGAGCATCTTCACCGGGAGTTTGGCGGCTTCCTCCCGGACGCGCAGGGAGTACCTCTTGCGCTGTGTCTGGGCCTGGACGCGCAGGACCTGGCCGATGCTGCTCCCTAACTGGTCGGCCTGGTACACGGCGGCGGCCAGGTTCCGCAGGTCCTCGACGCCGCCGCGCCGGGACAGGTCTCGCCATGCTTCCGCCCGGGTCTTGCCGAGGCCGATCTCCTTGAGAACCCTCAGGAACTCGTCGGAAAGCGGGCCGGGACGCCGACGCGCCACCTCCGCCAAGGCCTGATCCAGTCCCATCCCCGCCTCGGCGCAGGCCACCATCAAATCGAGGGAGGTGGGGAGGGCCCTGGCGATGAGGCGCTCGCGGACATTGATCTTGCTCTGCAGCCAGTAGTCGGGGGTGAGGAAGAAGAGCACCGCGACGAGGGCGGCCACCGCCAGGTTCATCAGCCCCTCAAACAGCCCCATGCGCAGCACGATCAATGCGACCACGATACCCAGGGCCGAACAGGCCGTGCGAATGCCCAGGAACTGGGGGGCCGTGAGCTCGTTCGGATTGCCCGCGCGGTCGAGCTTCGCCCGGGTCTCCTCGAGCGTCCCGGCAGGCGTGATCCGCTGCAGAAGCTGCCCGGCCCGCAGCAAGGCAGGGGCAATCAGGCGTTCCCGGAGGCCCAACTCCATCTCTCCGAACAGCGGCACGCCGGGATCGCCGGGCGCCGCCTGGCGCTCGGAGAGGACATTGAGCTCTCTGGCCATCTCGGGCCCCACGGCGTTGGGCGTCACCGCCAGAACCAGCATGAGCACGGCCAGGAAGATCAGCACTCCAATAAGCAAAAGCAGCATGCTCGCCGCGACCTCCTACAGGTCCACCTGGGCGATCTTGTTGAGCACGATGACCCCGATGATGAACGCGATCGCACCGCCCCCGAGTATCAGGTTCCCAAGGGGATCGGTGACCAGGGGCGTCAGCCAGCCGGGGGACATGGAGGTGATCAAAAACGCCATGATCGGTGGCAGCGCCATCAGCACCAGGGCGGACATACGCCCCTCTGCGGTGAGGGCATCGATCTCGCCGGCCAACTGCATGCGCTCGCGGATCACGTCTCCCAGGGTCATCAGCACGTCGGCGAGATTGCCGCCGGTACGGGCCTGGACCTGGACGGCGGTGCAGATCAGGGCCACGTCCTCCTGGCCGGTGCGCATCATCATGCGGTCCAGGGCCTGTTCCAGCGACAGGCCGACGCCCATCTCGTCGATGACCCGGCCGGCTTCCAGGGAAAGCGGCGGCTTGCCCTGGTTCCTCAGGTTCTTGAGCGCGGCCGCGAAGCCGTGCCCGGCCCGTAGTGAAGCGCAGATCAGGTCCACCGCGTCGGGCAACTGGAGCATCAGGGCCTTCTGCCGGCGCCTGGTGGCGGCGGACATCCATAGCCAGGGGGCGAACCCCAGGATAAGGGCGCCGGCCACGGAGCCCGGCACCTGATAGAGCAGATACCCGGCAGTCCATCCCACGAAGATGCCCAGGACGCTGATGGTTACCAGCTCCGAGGGCCGCAGAACCCAGCCGGCGCGAACGATGGCCACCTGCAGTCGCCGCTGCAGGCCGCTGCGCACCAGTAGGCGCGAGAGACTGGGGACCGCATCCGGTCGGGTCCCGAGGTCCAGCAGCTCCCCGTCCTCAATTCTCTGCAGGTCCCGCAGAATGCGCTGATCGCCGGACTGCTCCGCCGCCATGGTGAGGCGCAGCAAGAAATACACAGCCAGCGATACCGCCGCCAGCGCAGTCAGGGCCCATACCAGGGTGACCGGGTTCATCCTATCCCACCTGCCTCGGGTGCCGTGGTCGGCAGGCGCACACCGGCGGCCTCCAGACGGGTGACGAACACCGGTCGCAGCCCCGTGCCGGTGTGACGCCCCACGAGATTGCCGTCGGCGTCCAGCCCGTGTTGCTCGAACTCGAACAGATCCTGCAGGACGACGGTCTCGCCCTCGAGACGCTGCACCTCACTGATCTGGGTGACACGCCGGACGCCGTCTCGGAAGCGCTCCTGGTGGACGATGAGGTCGATGGCGGAGGCGATCTGCTCGCGGATGGCCCGGGAGGGAAGCTCCGTGCCCGCCATGAGGATCATGGTCTCGAGACGAGACAAGGAGTCCCGGGGGCTATTGGAGTGCACGGTGCCCAGGGAGCCGTGGTGCCCCGTGTTCATCGCCTGCATCATGTCCAGCGCCTCGCCGCCCCGGACTTCGCCGACGATGATGCGGTCCGGCCGCATGCGCAGCGAGTTGCGCACAAGCTGGCGGATGGTGACCTCGCCCTTGTTCTCCAGGTTCGGCGGTCGGGACTCCAGAGTGATGACGTGGGGCTGTTGCAGTTGCAACTCGGCGGCATCCTCGATGGTCACGATCCGGTCTTCGTGGTCGATGAAGGAGGACAGGGCGTTGAGCGTGGTGGTCTTGCCGCTCCCCGTGCCGCCGGAGATGATGATATTGAGCTTCCCCTCGATACAGGCCTGGAGGAATTCGCACATGCGCCGGTTCAGCGTGCCGAACCCCACGAGGTCGTCGGGACCGAAGGGCTTGCGGGAGAACTTGCGGATTGTCATGTGCGGGCCGTGCACCGCCAGGGGTGGGATGATCACATTCACACGGGAGCCATCGGGGAGTCTGGCATCCACCATGGGCGAGCTCTCGTCCACGCGCCTGCCGATGGGGGAGACGACCTTGTGGATGATGCGCATGAGGTGGTCGTCACTGAGGAACCGGGCCCGGGTCTTCTCTATCCTGCCCCGGCGCTCGATGTACACGGTCTCGTGGCCGTTGACCATGACCTCCGTGACGGTGTCGTCATCCAGGTAGCGCTGGATGGGGCCGTAGCCGAGGACCTCGTCCACCACCTCGGCCTCCGCTCGATGCAGCGCCCCGGTAGAAAGAGGTATGCCCGCTTCGGCCGCCACCACGGCCACCATTCCCTGCACCTGGTGGCCCAACTCCTGGGGGCTGAGCCGGTCGAGCACGGCAAACTCCGTCTCCCGCAGGAGACGTTCGTGAACCAGGCGCTTGACCTCCAGCAGTCGCCTCTGCTGCTCCTCTTCCGCCGTGAGAAGCACCGTACCGTTGCCGCGCTGTCCGCCGGTGATCGGACCCATCTTGGCTCGCCCCACAGTTGGTTTGGGCCACTGCCTCCCCGCAGCGGCGTGATGTCACGAGCACCTGCTGCATCGGCCTGCAGGCGCGAAGTAGTGCCCGGCGCTCCGAGGCCGGGCGGTCAACTCGGCCCCCCCGACGGGTTGGCCCCGTAGTCCCCCGCTCAGCGACGCCTCAGGCCAGAGGCTTGGTGATGTAGACTCCGCCGGTCCCGCCGTCGCGAGGGTCGAAGTCCCCCGCGCCGCCGCTGAAGTACCGATAGTCAATGAACTTGGTGGAGATCTCCTTGCTGCCCTGGTTAATGCTCTCGAGCCAGACCTCGGCGAGCCCGACAACCACGAATCCCGCGTTGGTCCCGGTGGTTCCCTCCACGTAGTTTACCAGCGGCACCATCATGCGTCGCGGGTTGTCCGGACTGCCGGGGAACGACTGAGTTGACCAGATGGGATCGTTGAGCGCCCGCTCAAGACGGGCGGTGCCGGCGTCCTGCCCCGTCGCCGTGTCCAGGTAAGCGACCCATTGCCCCACACTGGCGCCGGTGTATGCCGTCTCCATCCCGCCCATTTCCACGAAGGCCGCTTCCGCCAACTCATCGGGGACATCGTAGCCGCTCAGGAGTGTCTGGAACCAGCCGGACACGCCGCTGTCGGAGAAGTCCAGGAAGCCGAAGCTCCCGGGGATCGCGCAGCTATCCTGGAACAGGTTGATGTAGTCCCCGGCGGCCAGCTCGGGTGACCCTGCCGCGATCCACATGGGCACCACCTGGGCGCCTGTGGCCGCACCACGCGCCACGACGGCGAAGCGTGTCCGCTCCCCGGCATCAATGCCCACCACCCGGGCCAGTGAGAAGTCCACGTCGACCCGCGCCACCGCCATCAGGGCGTGCGTCGTTCCTCCCAGGGTGGTGATGACCTCACCGGTGAGGGGGTTGTAGATTGTGCTGCCCGGCGGATAGTAGGTTACATCGTCATTGCCCACCGTGGTGGACCACTCGGGATGGTCGACGACATTGCCCGCTGCGACCGAGAACGCCGCGGCCACCGAGGTATACGGATCGGGCAACTCGGTGCCGCCGGCGAAGGCGGCGGCGTCGGCCACGGCCTGCGCCCGCTGTGCCGCCGCGTGCAGCCGGGTGATATCGATGGCCAGCGCCGAGACACCCAGAAGAGCGATCAGGGCCACCGCCGTGGTGGCCAGCACCGCGCCCCGCCGCCGGTTGTGCCTCTTGCTGTGCCGGGGATTGGTCATCATGGCACCTGCCTCACTCTCGCCTCATGATGAGTCTGGCCTGCAGGTTCACCACTCCCGGCGTCCCTTCGGACGCGAAGCGCGCGAACAGCGGACCGCAGATCAGGTGGTGGGGGTAGGTGATCTCGATCCTCACCTGCGAACCGGAGGGAGCGTCGTTTCGCAGGTCCGCTCCGGTCCCCACATTGCCCAGAGTCGTCCAGGCGTCCCAGGACCCGCCGTAGGGCATGAGGATGCGGTAGGCCCCGGACCAGGTGATCTGGGAGGTATCGATGGCCGTGGAGCTGCCGCGGATCCGCGTCTCGATGGCACTGATGCCGGCGCCTGTGGCCGCCGCCCGTGTTCCCTCCCGCGCCGCCTGGTTGGCGGCGTGGAAGCTCCACAGCATGTAACCGATCTCGAATATCGCGAACAGGAGGGTGATGAGCAGCGGGGCGACGAGCGCCATTTCCACGGTGCTCGCCCCGCGCCGGCGCCTCCCGTAAGCTCGCCTCTGCGGCATGGCATCACACCCAGCCTTGTGATCGGACTGCCGACATTTCAACTGCAGGTACCGGGGCCGTCGCCGCGGGCCACGTCCTCGCGGTCGGGCCCTCCCGCCCCGTGACTACTCCCGCCGCATGACCTGGCTGGTCTGGAGAATCACGATCCCCTGAGTGCCCGGGCGGGTCATGCGGGAGAACAGTTGCCCCAGTATCAGCCGGTGGGGGTAGGCGATATCCACCGCGACCTGGGAGCCCGTCTCTGCGTCATTGTGCGCACCCGTCTCGCCGGTCACATCTGTCAGCGCCACCCAGGCGCCCCAGGTGCCGTCGGGAAGACAGGTGCGGCTGTAGCCCTGGATGCCGTTGCCCCAGAAGAGCCCGGTCATGTCCAGGGTGGCCGCGTTGGCCTTGACCCTGGCCTCGATGGTCGCGCTGGGTGCGCCAACCACCGCCGCCCGCACCCCTTCGCGGGCCGCCTGATTCACGCCGAGAAGGTCTTTGACGAGCAGACCGGCTTCGACAATGCCAAACAGCATGAAAAGCAGCAGCGGGGCGATGATCGCCGTCTCCACGGTGCTCGTCCCGCGCCGTGAGCTGATCTGGGACTTGCGGCCCCCCGGGGCGGTGGGTGCTCTCCACCCGCCCGGAGGCCGGGTACCGCCCGAGTACCGGTGTGGCATGAGGATGCGACTTCCTCTCTTTCGTCGCGCCTGCATGGTAGGCTGTAGGTCCGGCCGGAAACCCCACCTTCGCCGGGAATGTCATTCATAGAGCGTCCGCTCCCGGAGGTAGCAGCTCGACGAATCTCCTGGCACTCAGCGAGATTCCTCGCTGTCTCGCTGCGCGAGATGGACGCTCAGAATGACGTATTGACGGCAGAACCGGCTTCTCGGCCGCACCTTTCTAGTGCAGTGCCGGATAGTGCATCATCAGCGTGGCGGTTACCGCGGCCAGGCCGGTGGCGAGGGCGAAGGGCACCCGGACGCCGGGCGCCGCGGTGTCCATCCCCCAGCCCTCCGTCTCCCGCCGCACCTCTCGCGGCAGGAGCATCCAGCCCGCCAGAAGCTTCACCGACGCCAACAGCCTTCTGTGCCTCAGAGCCAGGACCACGGCCAGAAGCCCCGCCCACAGGAAGCTCAGCAGCATCACGTAAAGCAGGTACCGGGGACCCAGGAGGGCCCCGATGGCGATGAAGAACTTGACATCGCCGCCCCCGAGGGGCCGGCCGATGAGCGGCATCACAAACCATACCGCCAGGCCCACCGCCATGCCGCCGAGGCTGACCAGCAGCCCGTCCACCCCGGCGAAGGCCACGTTCAGCCCGATCCCGAGCAGGGCCCCGGGCACGGTGAGCCAGTTGTACACCTTCCCGTTCCGCACGTCGGTCACGGTGGCGATAACGGCCATGATGTAGATGATTGCGGTTGCCGTGAGTGTCAGCAGATCAGGTTCCGGGAAAGTCATCGTCTGGTCTCCACCGGGTATCTCAGGTGCGGCTCGTTCGAACGGTTCGCGTTGGACGGCGTCGTCGGCCGGCGCGCTCTATCCCACTACTCTCCACCGATCGTGGTGGCCACCTCTTCAACCCCAGCGACTACCGTCCTGCCCAGGGTTCCGCCGAAGGACTGCCAGGCCGCGACGCCACTGAGCGCGACGATCGCCAGGAGAAGCGCATACTCCACCATGGTCGGTCCGGATTCGTCCTCCCACAGCGGCCTGAGAAAGTCCAGCATCTGCGATCCCTTCTGCCGGCGGCGCGGGGTGTACGTTGGCGCCCGGCACGCTCCATGTCACCGAGGCAATACTGCCACCGTAGGTGCGCCTGCGCTGAATTGTGGGGGTGCGGCCCGGAGGGTGGCCGGGCCGCACCACACGGCATGGATTCTGCGACAGGCGTGCAACCTGACGGCGCCTTACGTGGCAGGCGTGGCGATGGCGGTGGGCATCTCGTCTGCCGCAGTCTGGGCGGCGGTCCGCACGTTCCCACCCAGCAGCGTCCAAGCGCCGATGGCGACCAGGCACACCAGCACCAGCAGCAGGGCGTACTCCACGGTCGTCGGTCCGTCGTCGTCCATCCAAAGAGCCTTCAGCGACTTGAGCATTTCCCACTCCTCCTAGATATGTGTTGCGACATGAGGGCTTTGCCCCCGGGGGTCGAAACCCGGGGCAGCCGGGCCCCGAGCACTTATATGGTAGCCGATTGCGGGTCTCTCGGCCCCGATGGGGACCGGGTGGCTCTCTGTCTCGCCGCCCCGCGGGCCCGATTACGGAGCGAGGCGATGGCGAGAGCCGGAAGCCCAGTCGGCGACTACCCTGTCAAGAAACGCCGGGCGTGGAACCCTCCCGGCCTGTCGTGTGTCGCCGCAGGTGAGCGATGGGGGGGCCGGGTCCGGGGAGCCGGCGCGAGGGTAGCCTGCGGCAAATCTTGTCAATTGTGACAGATGGCCCTTGAGACGAAATGCGAAGGGACCGAACGGTAGTGTCACCGGTATTCTCAGGCACTATACCCCACACGTCAACAAAAATAAGCTAGGTGTTTGGTATAATGTTGCCCAAAACACCGAAGTGCATCTCAACAGGAGCTTTATGAAGGGATTAGGTGCAGAGCAACGAAGCGTATAAACTCAAGCATGGCGCCGTCTGTACATGAAGTGCGGGGTGCGCCGGTAGTCTTCGCGCGCCGCTGTACCCCTCGCGCGCCTTCGGCGTGGGAGCCGCGATCGGGCCGATTGTCGCCCGTCCCGATGCGGGTGCGACCCGTACGTGGACCCGTCAACAGACGGCAGAGGGTCTCGTCCACGCCATGACAGGGGGACTGCCAGGCATTCGCGGATGATATGCGTTGCTATGCATTGCGGTGGGATCGTGTCTGGGGATTGTGGTACCATGCGCAGTGTCGTCAACGACGGTGACGGCGTCCTCACCCCCGGCCCCCATGTGCGCTAGAATAGGCGCTGGGGGGCGCGGTCGTGCCGTTGTGGAGAGGCCAATAGGGGCGGACCTCGCGGTGTTTGCGCGCAAGCGGGTGCTTGCACCCGCCGGGACCCCTATCCGGCCCGGTATGCGACATGCTTACATCGGAGATGCCACGCTTACGCCCGCGATGCTCTTGGCTGATCGGGCGGCCACGATCCCCCAAGTCCGCCTCGTCTCACTACCCTAGCGCACATGCCCCCGGCCTCGCTGCTCCAGGAGAGGGGAGCACGGCGGGGAGGGCGTTGCCACCCTCTGCCCCTCTCCCGTCCCGCCCTGC
>CAYRFY010000062.1:10872-19078 GCA_964423635.1 uncultured Armatimonadia bacterium
GGGGGATCGGCGAGCGGTGACGGCGGGAGGCGTCTGTCGTTGGCGGGGCGTGGTTGTGGGGGCGAGTGGGAACAGGGTCAGGCCGTCCTGCTAGCCTCTGGCCTGCGGGATGCGGCGCTCCAGGATCTCCCGCAGCCCCTCGAGCTTCTGTTCCACCAGCTCGGGGCTGATCATGTAGCCGTACGCTTCGCCATGCCAGCCCAGGCGGGGATCGGCCTGCAGGAGGGGAATGGCCCGCCCGGCGTTTTCCATCTCATCCTTGCAGATGGCCTCTATACGGTCCAGAAGAGCCGTCTTTTCGGCGGGGGCGGTCGCGGCGTAGAACTCATCGCGGCGGAGGAGGAAGTCCACCACGTTTGCCGCGCTGCGGGTCTGGATGAGGTGGAACTCCAGCACTCCGGCCTCCCTTTGGAGGCGTCGGCGGTCCTCTCCTGAGGTCTTGTCCAGCGCCGTGTGGAGCATGTCCACGGCCTGAGCGCCCTTCCGGGCTTCGGAACGGTAGCACTCGAGGATCTTCTCGGGTCCGAAGGGGGTGGCCCAGTCCAGCCTGTCGCCGCGGATGTCCTTGTCCAGGAGCCAGGAGTGGGGGAAGGCCTTGTCGATCTGATCGAAGATAAACAGGAAAGCCGGTCCGCGGCTGAGGGGGCCGTTGTACATGACCGGGATGCTGCCGGGGAAGTCGTCGTGGGCCCGGGCCATCACTTTCCAGGCCGCGAGCACCTCGTCGGCGACGGCCTCGCCGAAGTTCCGCGCCGCCACGGCCCGCATGCCCTCCTCGATTTCGGGCTGCGGCGACCAGGTGAACTCCCCGGCGACCTCGGTGGCCAGGCAGGGCATGTTGCCGAAGTTCCAGCAGGTCATCATGCCCGCCACTTGTGTCTCGCGCAGTGTGTGGTACTTCTCGGCGATCTTGGTGGGCACCGGGAGGTACGGGATGTCGGGGTTCTCGTGGGTGGTACCGATCTGAATGCGGGCGTACACCGGCCGCCCCTTGCTGCGCATGAAGTCGGCCACACCCCTGAAGCGCTGACTGGGGCCGACGACCTTGATGTTGTACTCATCATTGGTGTAGGCAAAACCCATGGCCTCGGCGGGCTCTCCCCGCTCGTAGTCGCCCATCACGATGGTCTCCGGGGGCAGGGCCGCCAGCACGCCCTCCTGCGGGTCGGGCTCCCACATGGCCCAGCTCCAGTTCCAGGTGATGATCTCGGCGTCCGGCCGGGCGGCGCAGGCGCCCTCTCGGATCAGGCGCACGATCTCGCCCACCACTTCCTGGGGCGTGCGATCCTTGCAGCGCGGGCAGGAGGCCACCTCGCCGATGCGCTCCGCGGGATTGTCGATGCTGATGCCGGAGCGGCACCAGCAGTGACTGGGGTACTCGGAGGCGGTGATCATCACGCAGCCCGCGAGCTTTGGCACGTGGGTGAAGATGTAGTTGGCCGATTCGCGCAGGTACGTCTTGATCTCCGGAGTGCTGGTGCACAGGTTGATCATCGGCTTGAACACCGAGGCGGAGCCCCGGCACTGGGGGTGGTTCTTGAAGAACTCGTCATCCTCCGCGATGCCCAGGGGCTCGTTGAGGTACAGAAACACATTGATCCCGAAGCGCCCGGCGCGCTGAGTGAGGCTTTCGAGGCGGGAGAGGATGCGGTCGGAGTCCTTGCCGAACTCGGGAAACACGCTGACTTTGGCAAAGTGCCGGAAGGAGCCGCGCACCCAGATGCCGTTGAAGCCGTGCTCGGCCAGGCGCATGAGGAGGTTGTCGTGGTAGAAGACGTCGGGCCCGGCATCCTCCTCGGCGTAGGCGGGATAGGCCATGCCCGGCGAGAGCCACTCGGCGTTGAAGGGGTCGCCGCGCTCGCCTGTGAACTCGTCGACGTAGAAGGGCGAAAGCGGCGAGCGGTGGATGCGGTGCTTGAACAGGGGGCGGCGCAGCTCCTCGCCGATCTTGAGGACCGGCGCGCCGCGCCGGCGCATGCGGCTTTCCAGGCGGAAGATGCCCTGCAAAAGGCCCGGGGCTCCGGCACCGACCACCTGGATGCTGTCGCGGCCGATCTGGAGCAGGTGGGCTTCTCCGGAGGCGTCCAGGGCCGGGTCGATGGCGAGGACAAGGCGCTTGCCGGGTCCGCAGCAGGGGGGCTCGGCACCCAGCGAGTTTCTCATGAACCGGCGCAGGTGATCCACGGCCACCTGTACCAGCTCGCCGGTGTCGTACAGGGTGAGCCCCCAGTCGGACCCCAGGGTGATCTCATCCTCCGCGGCCACGATACCTTCGCGCCGGAAGACCTCGTCATAGGTGGGCGAGAGCAATTCGGCGGCGAAGGGCATGCTGTCGGCGATCTTCATGGCTACTCACCGTACCCCATGGTCGTGTAATAGGCGAGGTTCACCTGCCGCACGTCGGCCCGGCCCATCTGGACGACGATGGGAACATCTGACTGCAGCCGCAGGGCGTACTGGCCGAAGGGCACCTTGAACTGCCGGTCGCCCACGGGCTTGTCCATGCGGAAGCAGGTGACGCGCCGCGCCGGGGCCAGGAGCTGAATGCCCGCCTCCGGCTCGCGATCGGAGAAGAACACATCCATGCAGATATGGGCGTCCCGGTCTCCCGTATTCAGGACGACCAGGGACTCATGACCCTCAAGCGGGAGACCGTCCTCGCCCGCGGGGGGCAGGTCTCCGTCGGGGAAGATCCAGGTTTTGCGTCCGTCCGGCATGTGGGTGTCCTCCGTATGCGGGGGCGATGTGAAGACCGTGGATCGCCCCGGCCGGTGTGAGCGCAACTCGGTCCGGGCCGGTGCTGGCGCCATCGGCGCGGAACCAAGGCGCCGGTGGGTACTCCAGATGCGGGGTCTGGTGCCCGTGGCCCCAGCGGGGGGCGGGGCAGAGCCCCGCGACGTTGGCCGTCGGCCGTTTGTGGTTGGCCGCCATCCGTCAGGCCCACTGCGCCGCGATCTGCCGGGCCGTGCTGAAGCGGGCGCCGCGCTCCTGGAGTCGATCGATGAGCAGCGAGAACTGCTCCAAGGCGTAGTCGCCGCAGTTTTCCACCAGGAAGTAGTCCGGCTCGACGGTGCCCTCGCCGTAGTGCATGCGGCTGGGCATGGGCATGAACTCCCAGGGGTGGAAGTAGAAGCAGAGCACCACGGGCAGGTCGCGGGAGGAGACATAGCCGATGAAGTTGTCGATGTGCACCATGAGTGCATCGGCGCTCTGGGTGCGGAACAGCGGCCACTGGTCCCGGTCGCGGTGATACTCGTCGTCGCTTTGGACGGTCATGTCGCAGAAGTTCGGGATCTGGATGAGCGGCAGGTCGCCGGTCTGTGTCCAGTCCTCGCGACTCGGGTGATAGGGCACGAGTTGCTTCTCGTAATAGTAGAGCGGATAGGATGCGTCGGCGACATAGCCCAGGTCGCTGAGGGCGTTGCAGACGGCGGTGCTACCCCACAGGCGCGGGGAGCGGAAGGAGACGGGGCGCGAGCCGAGGGCCTCGGCGACCCACTCGGTGGCGACCTTGAGCCGGAACGGGACCTCCTCGGGGAGGAGCGGGCGCACTCCGGGGATCTCGAAGATCGGGTCGCCCACGGTCTCGTGGTACAAGGCGTGGCAGCCCACTTCGTGGCCGGCGGCGTCGATTCGGCGGACGACGTCGGGGTGGAGACGGGCGGATTCGCCGGTGAAAAAGAACGTTCCGGTGATGCCCTTGTCCTGGTACAGGTCCAGCAGTTTCGGTGTGCCGTCGGTGATGCCGGTGTAGTGGATGCCCCAGCTACCGACGTCGGTCTCCATGTCGAGGCCGAAGACGACGGTGATGTCGGTCATGAGTGATGCTCCTTTGGGGCCACAGAGGCAGGCACGGCCCTGCGTGGGGGCCGTGCCTGCTCTTTGGTCAAGTCGACGGGCCGTGCCCGCTAGAGCTCGATGACCTCATTGCGGTAGCTGGAGAGCCACTCGACGCCGGACTTGGTGATCCGCGCGCCGTTCTCCCAGCGCAGGCCGAACTGCTTGACATGCAAGAAGGTGTCCACCTGGAAGGTCATGTTCTCCTGCAGCGGGTACTTGGAGCTGGATTCCATCCAGGGGCGCTCGACTTCCATCAGGCCGATGGCGTGGCAGGGGCCATAGAGCAGGTTCTCCTTGTAGCCGGCGGCCTCGACGAACTCCTCGAACTTGATGACCACCTCGGCCGCGGGCACTCCGGCCTTCATCATCTCGGCGGTCTTGTAGTGGGCCTCGAGGCCGAAGCTGACGAGGTCCCGCATCTTCGCGGGCATCTTGCCGAAGCACACCGGGCGGCCGACGCTGGAGGAGTAGCCGTTGACCAGGGCGCCGATATTGAGCTGGATCATCTCTCCGGCCTTGAGCACCTTGGGGCTGGGGCGGCCGATGGCGTGGGTGCTGGCCTTGCCGCTGAGCACGTAGGTGGGGTGCCCCTCGTACTCGGCGCCGTTCCCGTACAGGGCCGCCTGGGCCAGGCCGACCACCTGCTGCTCGGTCATGCCGGGCTTCATGTTGGCAAGGACGTGCTCGGTGGCCAGCTCGCTGATGCGGAAGGCCTCCCGCATGCACTTGATCTCACTTCCGCTCTTGATGGTGCGCATCTCCACGATCAGGTCGTCGGCCCGCACGATCTTGGTCTTCCCGGCGGCCTTCTTGAGGGCGTCGTAGACGGTGACGGGCATGACCGGCAGTCCGGCGATGCCCAGTCGCTTGACCTCCTTGCCTCCGGAGGCCGCGGCGATGACGTCCGAAAAGCCGGCCAGCTCGACGCCGGGGTACTCCGGCTCGGCGGACTCCCGGTACTCCAGAAGCTGCATGATGCTGTCGCACTTGCCCCGGTCCTGGGCGTACGTCAGCGTCTCGGGGCCGATGAGCAGGATCGGGTCGCCCTCGCGGCCGATGGCGACGCCTCCGGTCTCAAATAGCGGCCAGTAGTCCGCCAGATAGCGCACCATGGACGGGTCCGCCTCGTCGCCGTGGGCGATGAGCACATCGATGTCGGCCTCGGCCATCTTCTCCTGCAAGGTGGCCCAGCGCTTCTTGAACTCGGACTTCGGGATAGAGAACTTGCCGGCCATGGCTATTGCCTCCCTGGATGCTTGTGAGCGGATGCTGCGGCGCACCGGGCGCCGCGCGTTGATCCCCCGATGACGACTGAACTCCACAAACAAGGCGGTTCGACGCGCCGGTGCGGTTCTCCTCCCCGACGATAGGCCAAAGCCACCGGCGGGTCTTGGGGGTCCTCGGCAGGTCGCCAAAGCGCAGAGAAGGAACCCTTGCTCACCCTTGTTTCCTGGAGGCAACCGTCATGCTTCGCCCCCTGCAGTGGTTCGTGTACTTTGCGCTGACAGCATCTTTCGCCTTCGCCCAGGTGCGGCCCGTTGCCACCATCAGCTTCGACGACGGGTTCGATGGTCTCACGCCGACCGGAAGCCTGGCGGCGGAGACCGACGAGAACCCGAGCCTTGCGCCGGGCAGGACCGGGCAGGCGCTGAAGTCCGGCCCCGGCACAGGCTACGTGAGCTACCCCACGGCGGGGATCGTGGGGCCGGAGGCGGGGACCGTGGAGATGTGGGTCTGCGCCCTGGACTGGCAGCCGGCGGACGAGGAGTTCCACTGCTTCTTCGACACCCGCGGCGAGGGCGCCCTGTATCTGTACAAGTACTATCAGGGCACGGACCTGCTGATGCTGTCGTGTGGGAATCTGGCGGGGCCCTATTACTCAAGCCGCAGCGCCCTGAACTGGCAGCCCGGGGAATGGCACCATATCGCCGGCACCTGGGGGCCCGAGGGTGTGCGTTCGTATGTGGATGGCAGGCCTGCCGGGGCCGGGCCGGTGGAGGGCGCGCTCCCCGCGACGGTGGGGGAGAGGTTCATCATCGGCGATCACCCGTGGCATCTGCCGCGCAGCTCGTCCTCGCTGATCGATGAGGTGCGCCTCTACGATCGGGCGCTATCCCCGGCCCACATCGCCGCCCATTTCCGGGGTGACGACGAGTTCGTGGCCCCGCTCACCGCCGAGGGCGTGTCGCTGCGCTACGAGCTGGACCCCGAGGAGGGCCGGGTGACGGTGGTACTCAGTACCGGCGGAGCGGACACCGAGGACGCCCGGCTCAGCGCCCAGGTGGCGATCCTCGCCGAGGGGGCGGACTTCCCGATGGACAGGGAGCGGCTCGGCCTGACCGGAGGCCGGCTCAGCGAGACTCTCGTACTGCCCTCGATTGAGCCCGGAAACTACGAGGTAGTGGCCCGGCTGTACCTGGACGGCGAGCCGGTAACCGAGGCCCGCCGTGCCCTGGTGATCCCCGGGAGCGAATGGGTGGGGAACACCCTCGGCCTGGAGGACAGGGTCCTGCCGCCCTGGACGCCGCTGGAGACCAGGGACGGCGCCGTCTCCTGCTGGGGGCGCGAGTACCTGTTCGAGGGCATGCCCTTGCCGCGGCAGATCCTCAGCGCCGGTGAGGCGCTGCTCAGCGGCCCGCCCGCTTTGGTCGCCACGGGCCCCGGAGGCGATGCCGCATGGCGTCCCGTGGCCGGTGAGACGGTCTCGTCTCCCGCCGGCACGCGTGTCACGACGACAGGCTCAGTGCACGCCACCGCCGGGCCACCCGTGAGACTACAGTACACCACCACCGTTGAGTACGACGGGCTTGTGATGGTGGAGCTGTCGATCCCCGACTCGCGGTCGGTTCCTCTGGAGGGCCTGCGCATCGAGCTGCCCATCAGGCCGGAGCGCGCCATCTATCGCCACCGCTGGGCCCCGAGCTGGGAGGGGGTCTCCGGCAATCTGCCCGCCGAGAGCGGGGTCGTCGACCAGAGCGGCTTCATCCCCTACTACTGGCTGGGTGACAACGACCGGGGGCTATTCTGGTTCTGTGAGTCCGACGAGACTTGGCCCAATGCGGGTGCCGGAAACGCCATCGAGGTGGAGCGCAGCGCGGAGGCGGTTGTCCTGCGTCTCAATCTGCTGGCCCCGGGGCAGAAGCTCCCGGACAACTGGCGCTTCTCCTTCGGGCTGCAGGCGACGCCCGTGCGGCCGATTCCGAAGGATTGGCGCAAGTGGCGGCTGCAGCCGGGGGTCAACGGCAATGTGCAGATCATGTGGCCGACGCCGGCTGATAGCTCCCTGCGGTATTTCGGCTACCCGCAGGCCACGGACCCAATCCTGTTTGCCAAGGAGGTCGGCCAACTGCAGGAGGAGGGTACAAAGGCGGTGCCCTATCTGTGCCTGAGCTATCTTTCCGCCGCCTGTCCCGAGTGGGCCTTCCACCGCAAGCGATGGGCCATGGGCGGGGTGGACAGCTCCTCCTCCGACGTGGCCGCCTATGGCGCGGGGTTCGCCCAGGTCTCACCGCTGGGAGAGGGCTACGCGGACTTCATCGTCTGGAAGACGAAGCAGTTCATCGACGATTACGGTATCGACGGCCTGTACCATGACAACACGCACCCCTATCCCTCCTCCAACCTGGCCGCCGGGGTGGGCTACGGGCGCGACGACACGGCCCACAAGACTTACCCGATCCTGGGCTACCGCGCCCTGTACCGGCGCATGTACGGGGTGCTCAAGAGTCTGCCGCGGGAGACCTTCAGCATGGCGCATATGTCCGGGAAGGTCACCATCCCCATCCTGGCTTACGAGGACTCTTACCTCGATGGCGAGCACTTCCGAGGCCGGGTGAAGGACAACTACCTGGACCTGATGTCCCTGGACACCTTCCGGGCGGAGTTCATGGGACGGCAATGGGGCATCATGCCCTACTTCCTACCCGAGTTTCCTCCGGAGTACCGGACACAGGTGGCGCCCACACGGGGCCTGATGGCGCTTCTGATGCTGCACGATGTGGCGGTGTGGCCGCTGTGGTGCAATGCGGAGGTCGCCAATGAGGCCCTCGGGGCACTGGACCAGTTCGGCTACGTGGACAGCGAGTTCGTCCCGTACTTCGATCCCTCGCCGCCGGCGGAGACAGAGACCGAGGACGTGCTGGTCAGCGCCTACCGGCGGTCCGATGGGGCCACACTGCTGGTGATCGGCAATCTGTCCCGGGAGGATTGGCGGGGGAGGGTGCGGATCAACGCCGAGCGTCTGGGGGCCGCCCTGGAGACGACGGTCGACTGGCCCTCCGCGGAGGCTGTGGAGGTTGCGGAGGGTGAGCTCGAGCTCTCGGTTCCGGGACTGGGGTACCGGATGGTGATGATCGGGGCGCGGTAG
>CAYRFY010000063.1:0-19053 GCA_964423635.1 uncultured Armatimonadia bacterium
GCGACGGTGGCGGCCATCGTCGCCCGCTCCGTGGCGGGCTACGCGGCGGACTAGAGGCCCACGCGGGCGTGCTTCTTGACGTTCGAGGCACGTTCTGGGGTCGCAACCAAGCCGTCGGCCACCGTTGAGCCCTACGGGATCCGGCTTTCCACTCACACGATGCCGGTTACTGGCAGGCGCCGAATCAGGTCGTCTCACCCCCCCGCACATACCTGTGGCGAGGGGCAAAGTCGTGCCTCCCCCCGCCTGCGGGGGGATTGATGGGGGTGCCGTGGGGGCGGCGATCCGCAACGGCCGGGACCCCAACTGGAGACCACGACAACCATTTTCCGGAACTTGACGCACGCAACTGTGCTGACGGGCGGCGCGCGCTGTCCGGGGCCGGCCAACCGGCAGCCATTCCCTCCACATGATGTCGCCGCTTAGCCTCTGTCGCGACCGGCCGTCGATGGGAAGCCCATCGCCGGCCGGGGGACATACCGGTAGGGGCGGACGCAAAGCCGCCCCTCGTTTGTCCAGCCGTCCACGGGGATGCCCAAGAGGTGGTGATGCCCGATGCCATCGGCTCAGCACAAGGCCATCTGGCTGTACCCCGTCGCTGCATCTCTCCTCCTGTTGTCCTGCCCCGCTCTTTGCGGCACCAGACAAGACGCGATCGAGACCTTCCTCCGGGCCAAGAGCCTATTGGAGGCCGGTGACTACGAGCAGTGCGTGGAGCCGTTCGAGACGGCCGCGGCGGCCTTCGGCGAACTCGGCGACGAGCGGCTGCAGGCCAACTGCTGGTACAACATGACGCTGGCGTACGTGAGCATGGGCCGTTTGGATAAGGCCGAAGAGTACTGCGACAAGGCCCTGGCGGTGTTCCTGCGCCTGGGGCGCGAGATGGAGATCGCGGGCTGCCGGCGATTCTTGGGCGTCATCCGCGAAGCCCAGGGGCGGCCTGAAGAGGCTCTGCAGTACCTGCAGCAGGCGGCAGCGGTCTTCGCGGAGCTGGGGCTGCGCCAGGATGTAGCGAGTTGCCGGCTCAATGCAGGCAATGCGCACAAGGCCCTGGGGCAGTACGAACAGGCCACCGCTGCCTACTCCGAGGCCCTCGGCATCTACACCGAGCTGGGAATGGAGGCGGAGCAGGCCTCCTGTCACAACAACCTGGCGGCGATCCAGACGATGCTGGGGCAGTACCGGGAGGCCATCGCGGGATTGCAGCGCTGCCTGGAGATCTACGAGCGACTACAACTGCCGAGCGCCGTGGCGGACACGTGGAGCAACCTCGGCGCCACCTACGGCGACATGGGGCAGTATGAAGTGGCCCTCGAGCACCACTCCAGGGCGCTGGAGGTCTACAGGCGCCTGAAGCTGCCCCGCGATGAGGCCAACTGCCTGTACAACCACGGCGTGATCTACGCCAACCTGGGGCTGTTCTCACGGTCCGTCTCCAGCTACGCCGCCGCTGTCGGGCTCTACGAATCGCTCAAGCTCCCCAAGGACGTGGCGGATTGCCGACGCGCGGCGGGCTGGGCCTACGAGCGGCTGGAGGACACGGCCAGGGCGGCCGAGATGTACGGCATGGCGAGGGAGGTGTTCGAGCGGCTCAACTTGCCGCGGGAACAGGCGATCTGCGCCGCGAGTCTGGCCGGACTGATGGAACGCACCGGGCGACAGGAGCAGGCGCTGGAGTTGCATGCCGATGCCGCCGCTCTGTTCGAGGCGCTCGGACTTGTGGAGGAGCTGGGGGCCGTCCGCACCAACCTGGGTGCGACGTACTGCTTCCTGGATCGTTTTGAGGAGAGCATCGCTCAGTTCGAGGCGGCCTCCTTGCTCTATCGCCGGGCCGCGGAAGGCTTCATCTTCGATGGGCGAGGCCGCTTGCCGGGGCCGATGTACGCGGTGGAGGCCGGATTGGGTACCGTCTACCTGCGCCGCGGTGGCGAGGGCGACCTGTACCGCGCCTTCCGTCACTACGCTCGGGCCATTCACATGGTGGAGTGTCTCCGCTCCCGCGGCGCATCCGTCACGGAGCTGAAGACCGCCTACTTCGCGCGTATGTCGTGGGTCTACGACGAGATGGTGGCGATCCTGCTGCGTATGCGCGATCTCGGTCTGCCCTTAGCCCCCGCGGACCTGGGCGAGACCGAGCCCGTTTTCTGGCAGGAGCTGGGCATGGAGGTTCCGCCCCTGTGGCGCGGTTGGGGGAGCTTCGAAGAGGCGATGGTGTCCTACGCCGACTGCTCCCACGCCCGGGCGCTGCAGGAGTTGCTCGCCAATCGCGAGGTGGCCCTGGCCGACGAGCAGACCCGAGGCCTGCACCGCCGGTGGACGGCCCTGCTGGCACAGGAACGGACTCTGCAAAGAGCGCAGTCCACGGTGCGGGAGCCGGAAGCGACGGCTCAGATCGCCGAACGGCTGCAGGCGGTGACCCACGAGCGCGAGACCGTGGCACAGGCGCTGTTTGCCACCACCTGGGGGCGAGTCGTGGAGCCCGGAGCCCTGACCCTGCAGCAGGTGGAGGCCCTGCTGCAGCCGGGTGAGGCCGTGGTGCAGTTCACCATCGTCCAGGGCCTTGTGATTGCCACCGTCGTCTCGCGTCCGGCCGATGGCGCGCCGGCCGGGCTGCATGCCTACGGGACGCAGACCGCCGGCGTCAGGGAACATCCCCTGTGGGGACAGACGGAGAAGCTGCATGAAGACCAGATCCTGTCGCGCCTCGCGGAACTGCAACTGGCGGCCGCGGCACAGGATGGACTGCCTCCGGGGATGCCGGGGATCGCCTCCTCGCAGGCCCTAACTGGCGAGTTCGGCATCTGCGAGCTGGTCTGGCTTTTCCGCCACCCGATGGTGCTTGCTTCCCGGCCCGGGGAGGGGCGGCTGCAGGCCGAGGACATGCAGGGCCAGCAGCTTCGAGTCGCCGCGGCCCTGTATTCGCTGCTCCTGAGGCCTTTAGAGGACCAGTTGCAGCAGGAGGGCATCACGGGCCTGGCCGTCGTCCCCGATGACGCCCTGTACTATCTGCCCATGGGAGCGCTGGTCAGTCGGCTGCCCGAGGACATCGATGACATCGCCGGGGGCCGGCTCTACGCGCATCCCGACTTGCAGTACGCCATGGAGCGAAGGAGAATCAGCGTGCTGCCCTCGGTGGGCATGTACGCGGGGATGCTGGCTGAGATCGGCCGGAGTGGGGCGCAGGCACCGTCGCGCCGGATTTGCGCCTTCGCCGATGCGGTGTTCGGCGCCGCAGACAGCCGGGCGGCTCCGGACGCCTCCGCGGCAGGCGGCGAGGAGGGCCGGGAAGATGCCGAAGCCCGCCCTTCCCTGGACGCCCTGGGACGATTGGCGGAGACCATCGCCGACGCCGCGGGCGAGCAACTGGTGCGCCTGGCCAATACCAGGGAGGAGGCCAGGGCGGCCCTGGCGGCCTTCGGCGCCGACGATAGCGCCATGGTCGAGGACCCCCGGGAGGCCCGGCTGGGCGACAACATCGCTCTGCTATCCCTGGCCGCACGGGAGCCCATGGTCTACGAGCCGGAGTTGTCACAGTACGGCTATCTGCTGTTCAGCACCCACGGGGTGATCGATCCGATCCGTCCGGAGTTCTCCTTCATCGCTCTCACCGGCGGCCGGGCCGCCGGACTCGGCGCACCGGGGTCCGCCGATGACGGGCGCCTGATGCTGCCGGAGGCCTTCGGGCTGCGACTGAGGGCACGTGTGGTGACGCTCTCGGCCTGTCGCACGGCGGAGGGCGACTACCAGGCCGGGGAGGGCATCCTGGGCCTCAGCGCCGCGATGTTCGTCTCCGGCGCCCAGGCCGTCACCGCCAGTCTGTGGTCGGTGGATGACAGCCAGACGGCCCGCCTCATCGGGGACTATCACGGGCGTATGGGGCGGGGAGACGGTCCCGCCGAGGCCCTCAGACAGGCTCAACTGGCGGTGCTCAGACAGGCCAGGGCCGCATGGGTGCAGGACCCTATGTGCGACGAAGCGCGCTATGCCGGTCCGTTCTACTGGGCCCCCTTCGTCGTCATGGGACGGTGGTAGTGGGGGTGGTGGCGTGGGGCGTGCCTGTAGGGCGCGGGCCTGTACCGCGCCGATGGGGGCATCCAACACCCACAGCGAACCGCGGCGGCGCACAGGTCGCCGCCCTACAACGGGCAACGGTCCCGCCCTGCGGGATCGCCTCACCCCCGTCCTATCTGGGCGTCTCTGCGAGCCGCTTGCGCGATACGACTGTTCAGGAGAGGGGTGAACGGCGACGGCCCCTGGCCCCGGAGGGGCGGCACAATCCCCGCCGTCCCGCAAGGCGCGGTACCGCCTTGCGGGACGGGACGGCCAACGAGAGCCCCCGACGGGAGGCGCGCTGGAGCAGTCCACCTCACCGGCCCTTCACCGCGGACGCCGCCTGGCCCAGTCGCGCCCACGTGGCCGAACTCACCACGGCGCCGGACAGAAGCTGCACCGTGCTGTTGCCGTCTATGGCCCCATTGGCTCCCACTCGCACCTTGGCCAGCATGTGGTTGGCCGGCTGACTCGGGGCCCAGTGCGAGAAGAGCAGCCGGCCCCCATCCGGGCTCCAGCCGTGGAGCCGCGCGTTGTGGATGGTGTAGCTTTGGTCGGCGAAGCCCACCGAACCCAGGATCGCGCCGGAGGTCGCGTCCGCCACGACGAAGTATACGTACGGTCCATACTGGGCCTTGAAGGCAAGTCTCGTCTCATCCGGCGACCAGAACACCTCCCCCCCTCCCGACCAGTTGAAGTCTTGTTTCAGATCCACCAGCAGGCGTACATCCCCGCCGTCCTTATCCGTCAGATACAGGCCGCGATTGGTGGGGCAGCCGGTCTGGTAGTCCATCACGGCCAGGCGCGCCGTCCTGGGGCCTACGTCGTAACCGTCGACATCCGTGATCCCCACCCCGGTCCCGCCTGCCGTGTAGACGGGGTTGGCCACGATACCCTCGACATCGGTCCACTGGATGGTGTTGGGCCACAGCAGATAGTAGATGCGGTCGCCGGCGGGGATCGGGTGCTCCAGGTTTGTGCGACCATCGGAGTTGGGGGTGAGGAATACCTGCACGGACAGGCCGGGTTCGACATTCACCGTCTTGGCGTCATGTACGGTGGAGCCGGGACGATAGGCCACGATCCAGCGCGGCCCGCGGGGCACCTGGGGAAACGCGGCGCTGCCGTCGGCCTCGGAATACTGCATCCCGACACCCTCGAGGAACACGGGGCATGAGCTCCATGCCGACCCGTCGGGGCGGGTGACCTTTGCCGCGACGAGGCCGTACGGCCCTGCTTGACCCCAGAGACCGGAGTTGGGTCCGGGGGTGATCTGCTCCACCCAGCCGCCATCCGAGGCGATGCGGAAGACGTTGCGTCTCGCCGGGCCGTAGACATAGTTGTTGTCCGAGGAGAAGTAGATCATCCCGCCATCGGCCGAGACCCTCAACCCAAGGATGCGGCCCGTCTGGTCCCTGGGGTGGCCGGTGAAGTCGAAGAGCTTCACGGGTGTGGCGCCGGGCTCGGGATCCAGGGCGTGCAGCGTGTCCGCCGTCTCATCGGCATTGGACACCGAGACGAGGACCCTCTCCGCGCCGACCAACTGGGCTCGGGCGTGGTATGGCAAGAGGACGCCGGCGGCAAGCACACAGCACCAGAGGACAGCCGGACGCATGAGACAACCGAGGTCGGGACGCATGGGAACAGACCACCCTTCGGGCGAGGAATAGCGTGCGGCCCCGGACCGTCGGATCCGGTGAGCACGCCCGCATCCCACCCTTCGGCATCGAGGCGGCCGGGTCCTGGTGGACGAAGTGTGTTCCCACTTTGGCCCGCTTCGCCCCGCCTCGGTGGCGTCCGGTCCTACGGCGCCTGGCTCGCCTGCCGGAAGACCTGCTCCTGGGTCAGCGCGCCTTTGAACACCCGCACATCATCCAGCAGGCCATTGAAAGCATAGGCATTCTTGCGGCCCATGTAGTTGCCCATCACCATCTGGCGCTTCTGGGGTGCGATGGGGCCGGCGAACTCCACCGCGGCCCGCTCCACGCCGTTGACATACATCCGCAGCTTCTCGCCGTCCCAGGTGCCGGCGATGTGGGTCCAGAAGCCCGCCGGCACCGACCACTCGGCGCTACTCACCGTGGGCTCGGCGCCGTCCGGGCTTCCCACCTGCAGGACGGCCCGGGTCCAGAAGTACCGGAGCCGCCAGCCCGGCCAGGGCGGGTCGCCGCTCTTGTCACCCTTGAAGCACAGCACCTCGTAGGTGGCATTGCGGGCCGCGGGTTTGACCCACGCCATCGCCGTGAAGGGACCGTCGAAGTTGAAAGCCTCCGATCCGGCCACGGTGAGAAACTGCTCCAGCGCGCCGTCCATCCGCAGCGCCTGCCCGTGCATGCCGGGGGCGAACGCCGGCAGGCCCTCCGCCTTATCGCCGAAGGTGGCGTCATGGCCGTTTCCGGAGGCGTCGGGGAGGACATTGTCCGCCGCCCCGTCCAGCGGCCAGTGGGCGACCAGCTCCTGTCCGCAGGCGACGCCGGCCAGGATGAAGAATAGGCCCACAATCAGCGGAAAGCTAGTTCGCATAGGCCTCGACCTCCCATATCTCGGTGTCCTGTTTGTCGGCCATGATCCCCGTCACGAGAATCCGAATGGCCTCGGTCTGCACGGCCTGCGGCAGCACGGCCTCCACCCGCTGCTCGGCATTGCCCTCCACGGCGACCACCGTCTTCCAGTCATCGCCCTCGGGCACCTGGACCTCGAAACTCGCCACGGTGGGGGTATGCAGCACCACGCGCCCGATGGTCTGGGCCTGCGGCCAGCGCACCTGCGCCCAGTCCGGGAACTGGCCGCGGGTGCCGTCGCGCCACAGCATGCCGGTCTCCACCCCATCCAGCAGGCGGTCCGGGGTCGAGCCGTAGGTCGACCTGCTGGACACCTCCACCTCGGCGCCGCTGTCCTCGTAGGCCAGGTTGCCCGGCTTCTTGAGCGCCGCGGTCTCCGTGCGGATCTGCTCGGCCGCCTCGGCGATGCTCGCCCGACCGCCCACCTCGGCGTCGGTGGTGTAGATGTGGGTCTCATAGGTGTCGAAGGTGTCGGTGATCTGTGTGCCCTCTGTCAGCGGCACATTCCGCTGTTCGGAGACCACGTACAGAGAGCGCAGGCCCGGTGCCGGGGCGATCGTGAGCCTGACCTCCTGCGGCTCGGTGGCGGTGTTGACCACGAAGAGGTAGAGGTTCCCGTCTACTCGCCTCGGCGACACGTGGATGTGCCGCGGCTGCGGGGCGTCGACGGCGACCTTCACCTCCTCCGCCGGGTCGGCGAGGATGGCGGACTTGAGGTCGGCGACCTCGAAGGAGAGCCAGGGCATGCCGACCCACAGGTCCGGATAGTTGTTCACCTGGGAATGTGTGTACCACAGAAAGCCCTTGGCGCCGTAGATAACCGCCTGGTAAAGCTGGTTGCGCAGCTCGGTGAGTGTGGGGCCGCGCTGGTTCTTGCGGCCGTAGTCGCCGTAGTTGAAGGCCTGGGGAGTGGCCCAGATGCCCCTGCGGCCGCGGCTCGCCTCCTGGCAGGCCTTGATGAACTCGCCCGTCTTCTCGATGGGCTGAGCCGCCAACCCGCCCTTGATGAAGCACGGGTAAGGGTCGGGCATGGTGATGTCGCCGCCGTCGATGTACTTGTGAACTCCGGCGATGGTGTCATTGAGCATGATCGTCGGATGGAAGGGGTCTTCCTGCGCCACCACCTCCCGCAGTTGTCGGCAGCGCTCCACGAGAGCCGGCCGCAGCTCGGGCTCATCGGCCATGTACCAGGCGAAGATCCCCGGGTGGTCCTTGAGCGCCGCCACCCGCGCCCGCAGGCCCTCGGCCTCCTCCTCCGTGAGCGGCTTGCCCCAGGCTTCGGTCTCCACCATCCGGGGCGACTGGTAGGGATAGATGGTCACATGGCTGTTGGCGGCGACGATCTCGTCCAGGTCGGCGCGCACCTTCTCCACCGGGAAATAGTAGCTGCTGTAGGCCTGCATGAGCTGATATGCGTGGCCCGGCTCGGCCATGGCCCGGGCCGGGATGCTGAACCACCCGAAGGGCAGGACGGGCTCGCCATTGTGGAGCACAACATTGCTCTCGGAAAGCCGCCATTCATCCTCCACCGCAGGCAGCTTGCGGATGGTCTTCTCGGCGCGATAGGCCTCCTGCTCGCCGCGCAGGAGGGCCACGCTGAGAGTATAGTCCCCCACGGCCATCTCGGTGGGCAGGGGGATCTCGATCTGCTGCTGCCGGGCCGCCACCGCGCTGCAGTCACCCACCACGCCTCCGGCGGCGTCGCGCAGCTCCGCCCGCAGCGCCAGGTCGCCCAGCTCGCGCTCAGGCACGCTGAGCGCGATATCCGCCACCACGCCGGGCAAGTTCTCGGTGGCGTAGATGCTGTCGCGGTACCAGGGGCGAACGACGTCGATGGCGATGGGTGTGTAGGAGATGTCGGCGATGAAGCTGCGCAGCGCCAGCAGGTCGTCGGGAGCCGAGCGGTCGGCGAGCTGAAGCTGCAAAGTCTGGGGCCCCTGCTCCTGCACGGGGACGGCGAACTCATACTCCCGGCCCTGTCCGGCGTCCAGACCGTCCGGGACCCAGTCGCCGGCGGCATTCCCTAGCACACCCCGGAGCTGCACGAAGCTGAACCGGGCGCCGAAGTTGGTGAGATGGGTCTTGGCGCGGTAGATCAGCCTGCCCTCGGCATTCGGCTCGATGCGCGCCTCGTAGGGTGCCTTGACTTCCCAAAGATAGCGGGAGAAGTCGGCTCCCGGCAGCTTGAGCGTGGCGTACAGGGAGGGCTGGTGGAAGCCACCGGTGATGGGGACGAAGGAGGAAAGCTCTTCCCCGTCGGCCCGGCGCTCGCGGGTCACGTTCAGCGCCCAGTCGCCCTTCGAGGCCGCCGTCAGGCCCAGCTCGACCACGGGGATCGCGATCTCCACGGTCCACGAGCTTTCCCCCACGGTGGCGGCCGCCTGCACGCCGCAGTTCCACTCGTAACTGCGCACATTGCCGCCCTGGCGCATCTGGGCGTCGTAGATGGTGCCCCTGGGGTTGACGATGAAGTGGTAATACTGTACGCGCTCGCCGGTGGGATCGAGCATCACTTCCAGACAGTCGTCGCTGTAGACCTTGCCGTCGCGCTCGGTGGCATCGGCCTTCAGCTTGCCGATGGCCGGCTCGTCCAGCACGGCCGCGATGTACAGGGCCGCGTCGTCGAAGCGGACCTTGAACCGCGTCTGGTACTCGGCGGCCTGCTCGGGCTTGTCCAGCATGGAGAAGCCGGTGTAGAACTCCCCGGCCTGCCAGGTGGGCTCGAAAAGCTCGCCGTCGATCTGTGTCGGGCCATCGGTGGCCACGGCCTCGACCGTCGGTGTGTCCTGGCAGTGGCCCCAGATGACGAGGCCGAGCGTAAGCAGCGCTGCTGATCTGAGCATGCGTCTACCTCCCGATCGCCCCGGGACGTGGGAAACGGTAACGCCACCGGGTATGGACTGCAGGTCTTGTTCGCCACCGAGTCGGCACGATCCTCGGTGGCGGGCGTCGCCTCGGGTCCCGGTTCCGCGGCCCCTCATCGCCCTCCCGCCATCGCCGGTTCCCAGCCCGCGGCCTTCACCACCTTCCAGGTGCCTCCCGTCTTCCTCAGGTGTGCCACGATGCTCAGAGGGAGCCGCTGCTCCTCGGCTGCCACCGCGCCCCAGGAGAACACGGCCTGGAGCCTGGCCTCCGCCTCCTTGCCCGAGACGGTCACCTCCGGCGGGCGAACCTCCACCCGAAACTCCTCGGGAGTGCGGAACCCGCCCACGAGCAACTGGGTCAGGTCCTTGCGCTTGTAGAGGCCGTCGTCGTAGTCGCGGTCGATGTACTTGAGTACCCCGCCGGCATCCTTGGTCTCCACCGCGCGCTTGATCTCGATGATCGTGTTGGCTATCTGCTCCTCAGCACTGAGCCTCGGGCGCGAGAGCCACCAGAGAGCGACACCGACGCCGGCCAGCACCGCGAGCCCGGCGATACCGAACTGCAGACGCTTCATGGGCCAGACACCTCCGTGCGCGGACTTGAGGCAAACAGTACGCTGCAAACCACGCCGGGAGAGGAATGGTTCCATGCCCGGTGTTTGGTGGTGCCGCCCTCAGCTTGACCGCTCCGGACAAAGCGCATACACTTTCGAGCTACACCGCTGATTCACGGGCACGGGTGGTTCGCTATGTTGGCCCGCCGGCGCACCGGGCTGCTACTGGCCGTGACGGCCTTCGTCCTCTCCCAGGGGGCGTATCGGTCGGGGTGGCTGGACAACCTGGATCACCAGTTGCTGGCGGTATGCTACAAGGTGCGCGGACCGGCGCCGGCGGACCCGGCCGTGGTGATCGTGGCGGCGGATGACGGGCGGCGGGAGACGGCGGCCGTTTGGCCTCCCCCTCCGGAGTTCTGGCCCTCGCTGCTGGAGACGCTCAGAGCCGGCGCGGCGGGCGTCATCGCTCTGGACGTGCTGGCGCTGACGGCGGCCGGCGGCGGCGAGTGGAGTGGCGAGCAGGCCACCGCGCTGGCCGAAAGTGTCCGCGGGTGCGGCAATGTGGTACTCCCGACGGTGCTGGACAGGTTGGTGGCGGGGCGCCGGGGGCCTCCGGCGGCCTTCTCAGCACAGAGCCTTCCCGATGCGGGCAAGCCGGTGGTCCCGATTGGTCTGCGCGGGAGCGGCGTGCTGTGGCCTGAGGCGGTGGGTGGCGGCGCCGCCGGCTTCGGGCACATCAACGTGTACCCCGACGCCGACGGCGCGGTGCGCTTTGGCCCTCTGCTGTCACCTGCCGGCGGGCGCCTGTGGCCCAGTCTTGCCCTGGAGGCCGTGCGGGTCTATCGCGGCCTGCCTCCGGGCAGCGCGCGCCTGGGCAGGGGCTTTGTGGGCCTGGGGAAGAGCCGCTACGAGGTCTCCGGCTCAGGCGAGGTGCCACTGAACTACCCCGGCGGCCCCGGCCATTTCCCGTGCGTGGCGGCCTCCGAACTGCTGTCGCTGAGCCCCGACAAGCTCCGGGAGGCCCTGGGCGGCAGGGTGGTGATCGTCGGTCCGACGGCGGTCGGCGCCGGGAGCTTCTGGGCCACTCCCGTGCACCCGATGATGCCCGGGGTAGAGATCCAGGCCACCGTCATCAGCAATCTGCTGCGCGGCGATTGGCTGCGGGTTCCGGCGCCCTGGGTGCCCTTCTGCGGCGTGCTCGTGGCCGTGCTGGTGCTGGGCTGGGCCCTTCCGGAGTTGCGACCGGCCCGCTGCGTCATCGTGAGTGTCCTGTGCTTCGCCGCGGCCCTGATGGTGGTGATGGTCTGCTTTGCTCGAGGGGTGTGGCTCCCCGCCGGCATGGTGCTATTGGGTGTCGGACTGGCAGGCGGCGCGCTGTCCACGCAGGCCGGGGTCATCGCCGAGAACGAGCGAGCACACGCGGAGACCCGCCTGAACTCGCGGCTTCAGGCCATGGACGGCATCGGCGACATCATCGCCTCCAGCACGGACCGCGATCAGTTGCTTTCCGAGATCGTGCGCTGGGTGGAGCGAGAGCTCAGCGTGCCCGCCGTGTCGATCCTGCTCCTGGACGAGCGCCGGCGGCGGCTCACCTTCGAGGTGGCCTCGGGGGAGAAGGGCGAGGCGGTGAAGTCCTTCGCTCTCGAGCTAGGGCAGGGCGTAGCGGGGCAGGTGGCCCTCAGCGGCGAGCCGCTCATCGTGCAGGAGGCCCGCAGTGACCCGCGCCAGGCCAGGGACATCGCCGAGGCCGTGGAGTACCCGGCGGAATCCTTGCTCTGTGTGCCCATGAGGTTGCACGGCGAGGTGATCGGCGTCATCGAGGCGATGAACAAGACCACAGGTCCCTTCACCGCCTACGATCAGTCCCTGCTCAGCGTCATTGCCCACCAGGCCGCCCTGTTCCTGGAGAGCTCCCGGGTGTACTCGGAGCTGCAGCAGGCGGTGGAGGCGGCCACGATGGATCTGGTGACGGTGAACCGGGACCTGGCGGCACAGAAGAGCAAGCTCGAGACCCTGGTGGCCGAGATGGACGCGGGGGTGATCGCCACCGATTCACAGGACCGTCTGGTAACGCTCAACCCGGCGGCCGTTCGGATGCTGGGGCTGCAGGGGAAGCAGCTCGTGGGTGAGCCGATCCTGGCTGTGGTCACACACCCCGGGCTCTCGAGTCTGCTGACCGAGCCGCTCACGCCGCGGGGAGGCCGGCTGTCCGAGGAGATCGAGGTCGGGCGACCCGGCGAGCGGGATCATCTCATCCTCAGGGCCTTTGTGACAATGCTTGACGAGACCGGGGGGCGCTCCGGCAGGCTGTGTCTGCTCACGGACATCACCCGACTCAAAGAGCTCGACCGGATGAAGACCGACGTCGTTTCCTTCGTGTCCCACGAGCTGCAGAGCCCGCTGTCCTCGATCCTGGCCTTCGCCCAGACCATCCAGCGGGGGGTGGAGGCGGGGTCGGCGGTGGCCACCACCTCGCGCTACCTGAGCCACGCGGCCGGCAGAATGCTGTGGCTGGTCAAGGACTTCCTGGATGTGACGCGTCTGCAGTCCGGCGTGGAGCTGGAGATGCACTACGAGACGATACAGCAGCCCGGCGCGTGGCTGGAGGGGCTGGTGGAATTGCAGGAGGTCTCTGCGGGGGATCACAGGTTCGTGGTGGATGTGCCCGCGGACCTGGCGCCGTTTGTGGCGGATCGGGGCAAGCTCGAGCAGGTGTTGGCGAACCTCCTGAACAACGCGGTAAAGTACTCGCCGGATGGGGGTGAGGTGCGCCTGTCGGCCCGGGCCGAGGACGACCGTCTGCGGCTTGAAGTCAGCGACGAGGGTGTTGGGATCAGCCCGGACGAGATACCCAATCTGTTCCAGCAGTTCCGCAGGACAGGGGAGGCGCGCGAGCGGGTGCGCGGCACGGGCATCGGACTGTACCTGTCTCGACACCTGGTGGAGGCCCATGGCGGCCGGATCTGGGCCACCCCCCGCCACAAGGGGACGACCTTTGGTTTCACCATCCCGCTCCGCCCGGCGCAGGAGGTCTTTGCAGCCACCCATGGACCCACCGATCCGCCTGAAACTGGGAGACCGAGTTGAGCTCAAGAAGGCCCACCCCTGCGGCTCGAACCGTTGGGAGGTCGTCAGACTGGGGGCCGACCTGAAGCTCAAGTGTCTGGGATGCGGTCGCGAGGTCATGGCGCCGAGGGCCCAGATCCAGCGCCGCATCAAGCGTATCTTGCCTCCGGAGCCCTGACCCGGAGTTCCCCGGGTGCGCGGAGTACCGCAAATAGACTACCGAAAAGGACAGAAGCGATGCCAACGGTCACCTCAGAGATCACCATTGACGCCGACATCGACAAGGTCTATGCCATCGCTCGCGACATCGAGCGCTTCCCCGAGTTCATGGAGGACGTGGAGAGTGTGGAGATCCTGGAGCAGACGCCGGAGCGCCAGATCAGCCGCTGGTCCAGCATCATCCGGGAGTTCGGGCGCAAGATCGCCTGGGTGGAGGAAGACCACTGGGACGATGCGGCCAAGACCTGCACCTGGCAACAGACCGAGGGGGATTTCACCAGGTATGAGGGAACCTGGGAGTTCACCCCGACCACCGCGGGGGCGACGCTGGCCAAGCTGCAGATCGACTACGAATTCAACGTGCCCCTGCTGGGAGCGCTCATCCAGGGGATTGTGAAGAAGAAGATGCAGGACAACACCGAGTCCATGCTGGCGGCGATCAAGGCCAAGGCGGAGGAGGGCTGAGGGGCGCGGACCACCGGATGAGAAACACCTCGCCCATGGGAAGCACCACGGGCGAGGTGAGATAGATCGGCGCGGCGGCCGGTGAGGCGCTCAGGCTCTGTCAGACAGCCACCGGAACACGGCCTCGGCCATGCGCAGTTGGGCCACCCCGTCTTCGATGGTGCAGATCGGCTCGGCCCGGCCGCCCACCACATCCACCGCGTTTTGCGCCTGGCGCAGAAACGACCAGCTATAGGGCGCCCGCACGTCGCACAACTCCTGACGCTCCCCCATGTAGTAGACCGTCACCTGCGCCGGGCTGTTGACAAGCATCGGTGGCGGGAGGTGAACCTCAACCCGGCCGTGCTCGAAGCAGACCCACAGCGTCTCATCCCAGCGGTTGTTGGGCATCGGGCCCCCGACGGTGAGTGTCACCGGCTTGCCGTCATAGGACAGCACGGCCAGCTTCGCCGGTGCGTCCCACATGGCGTACTGGACCTGGAAATCGTGGCCCAGAAAGTAGTTGAGCAGGTCCATGTCGTGGCTGTGGACGTGGTTGAAGAAGTAATACGCGCTGCCGAAGCCCAGAGGCTCGGTACCGTACGGCTCCGCCAGCCAGTCGGGCCCGGTGCCCCGGGGCTTCTCGCCGCTGGGCTCCTCGGTCTTGATCGCAGGAAACAGCCCGCCGATGTTGGCCAGCCAGTCGCCGCCGATGAGCGACCGAACGCCGCCGCAGAGCAACTGCCCCGCCTCACCCGAGGCCAGCCAGCGCTCCGTGACGGCCCTGGCCGCCTGGACCCCGGCGTCGAAGCGCTTCATGAACCCCACCATCAGCAGACGGTCGCTCTCCTCGGCGGCCCTCTGCATGCGTCCGGCCTCCTCAAGGCTGAGGCACACCGGCTTTTCGCACAAGACGTGTTTGCCCGCCCGGAGCAGGTCGATGCAGGTCTGGGCGTTATACTCCGGGGGTTGGAGCACCACGGCCAGATCGATGGCGGGATCGGCGGCCAGTTGGTGGTGGGTCTCGTACCGTGTGCCGATGCCGAAGCGGTCGGCCACCTGCCGGCCCAGCTCCACACGGGATGAAGCCAACGCCGAGACCCGGGCGCCCTGTGCTCTCTGGAAGCAGAGGATGTGTGCCGACTGGGCCATGAAGCCCGCCCCGACGATCCCCACATTGATGTCTGCCACGTCTGTCGCCTCCCGTCTGAACGTTCGTCCTACCCGTGACCCGGTTGGGCCGCCGCCGGTGTCGTTCGCCGTGGCCGTTGTAGGGCGGCGACCCGTGCGCTACCGTTGTCGTTCGCCGTGGCCGTTGTAGGGCGGCGACCTGTGCGCCGCCGCCGTTGTCGTTCGCCGTGGCCGCCCGTCGTCCCCCTTACATCCCCCGCTCTCACACACGCGGCCCGGGTCAGGCGGCGTGGACGCCTTGCGGGCATCCACGCCGCAACCGTCTTTCATCGACTGAGCGGGGCAGGTCTACCTCTCGGCCTGACCGCCGCACAGCGATAGCAGGAGCCAGCGGTTGCCGGACTTGACGAAATTGGCCGTCATGCCCAGGGTCATCTCACCGAACATGGGGATCTCGGCGTCCCAGCGGCCCACCAAGGAGCCCACCTGGCCGCTGACCTGGATGTCCGAGGACTGCATCACCGAGCGCTCCGCGGTGCCCATGGAGACCAGGCTGCTGAGCATGGAAGTGAGGTACGCCGCATCGGTGAAGAAGAAGGCCTGTCCGTCCGGGGTATAGACGCCGATGCACAGCGGGTCGTCGTTGAGCTGGTCGCTGAGGATGTCCACATTGCCCTCGACCAGGGCGACTTCCCAGGATCTGAGCAGGCCCATAAGCTGTCCGGACTGTGCGGGATCGCCCTCGGGGTCGACCTTGGTCAGGGCCATGGTCGCCAGGCGCCACGAGGACTTCTTGCCGTCCTGGAGAGCCGCGATGGCCATATCCCAGGCCACGGGCTCGGGGGCCTCGAGGGCCGCGGGCGGAGCCGCGAGCCGGTCGCGGTAGAAGTTGGGGATGCCATCCATGAAGGCGGCCCACAGATCGCGGCCCTCCGCAGGCCCCGAGGCGGCGGAGACAACCGGGCAGGGCGCGGGAACCTGTAGCGCCACGCGCCCGATGATGAAGCCGCCGGCACGCTGTAACGTCTGGCCCACGACCTGAGTGCCCTTGGGCAGCGTGAACTGCGCGGCCAGTTCCTCCTTGGACTTCAGCTTCGCCCGGGAGGCGGCAACGAAGCCCTCCTCGGTGCCGATCACCGCGGCCGAGCCCTGGGTGCTGAACAACTCAAACACCGGGCTCTCCTGAGCGGTCAAGGCGCCCATGGTGCGGGCAATCAGATCGTCGATGCCGGCTTGCTCCTTCTCAGTCAGCGCCCATGCCGATGCGCTGAGAGTCAGGAGGGTGGAGACGAGCAGAAACCTGTAGACGCGATTCATGTGGCTCTCCCTCATTTGGTGTGGAACATGCCCGGTCCGATCACCACAGGATACGATAGCCGGGGGCATGTCCCGATATGGCGCGAAGCGATGGGGTCTATTCGCCCCTTGCCACCGAGCATCCTCCATGTGGCCCAAAGGACGCGGCAACGGTCGGTGACGGGTGATCCCGCCGTCCGGGAAGCTCACGGCGGCGGGTGGGGCGGGAGGGGAGTAGTGTGGTCCTTGGGCCTGTCGCGCAGACACCAATGACCCTCCGTCGTCGGGCGGCGATCCTGCCGGCCACGCCTGCCACGGGCGGCTTGCGGCGCGTCGCCCGGTGGTCCTTCAGGTTACCCCCCCACCACCCGGTGGATCACGTCCAGCAGCTCCTTGACGCCATAGGGTTTGTCCAGGAATGCCGTGGCCTGCAGTTGGCGGGCACGGGCCGCGCCGTCTCCGCTACTGACCACGATCGGTACCTCCGGCCTGGCCCGGCGTACATGAGCCATCACCTGTTCGCCGTCGAGCACGGGCATGTTCAGGTCCAGTAGCACCCCCACGATAGCGGATTCGCTGCGGTGGAACAGGTCGAGGGCCTGTTGTCCGTCGGCGGCGGGAAGGACCGTGAAGCCCGCCATCTGCAGCACCGCCTGGGCCACGTCGCGCACGGTCTGGTCGTCATCCGCCACCAGCAGGGTTCCCACCGCGGCGCGGGGCCCCTCCTGCGGCGGCCGGGAGGGTACCTGTTCGGCCGCGACCCCGGCGGCCGGGAAGTACACATCGAAGGTCGTACCCCGGCCCACCTGACTTTGCACCTCGATGGCGCCGCTATGTTCGGCGACGATGCCCATCACGGTTGCCAGCCCCAGACCCCTGCCGTCGGACTTCGTGGTGAAGAACGGCTCGAAGAGGCGCCCACGGGTCGCTGCGTCCATTCCGCACCCGTCATCGGTGACGCGCAGGCGTACATAGTCACCGGACGGCAATTCGGCACCATGTCCTGCGGAGAACTGGCGGGCGTCGGGAAGATGGACGGCCCGGACGTCCACGGCAATGAAGCCGGGCCGCGGGCCGATGGCGTCGGCGGCATTGACCACCAGGTTCAGAGCCACCTGGCCCAGTTGGCAGTGGTCGCCAACCACCGTGGTCTCTGTGGGGGCGGCCGCTACGCGCAGCGCCACCTGCCCGGGCAAGGAGGCCTCAAGCAGCTCGGACATGTCCGCCACCAAAGCGTGTAGATCCACCGCACCCACCGAGGGTTTGCCCTTGCCGGAGTAAGCCAGCATCTGCGCCGCCAGCTCGGAGGCCTTGCGGGCCGCCGCCTCCGCCCGCAGGATGTGCTCGCGGGCCGGGGAGCCCGCAGGCAATTGCAGCATCGCCAGCGAGGTATTGCCCAGCACCCCGACGAGGATGTTCTTGAAGTCGTGGGCGACCCCGCCCGCCATCATGCCCAGACTCTCCAGCTTCTGGCTGTGCTGGATCTGGGCCTCCAATTCGGCCCGTTCCAGCTCCGCCTGCTTGCGCTCGGTGATATCGGCGTAGGTTCCCGCCACCCTGACGGGATGCCCGTGGGCGTCCCATTCCACGATGCGGCAGCGCTGCCTGAGCCAGCGCCATCCCTCGTTACCATCACGCACGCGAAACTCCACCTCGCAATAGGGGGTGGCTCCCTTCATGTGTTCCGCATTGGCGTGCCCCACGGCGGCGAGATCATCGGGGTGAATGGCGGCGGCGAACAGCTCGAAGGAGGTAGTGGCCGGGCCGCTCTGATGCCCCCGCAGCCCTTCCCACATCGGCTGTCCCCGCATCTCCCCGGTGCGCAGGTCCAGGTCCCACACGCGCACATCGGCGCCCAACAGGGCCGGCTCCAGGGCCTGTGTGGTGCGCTCCAAAGCCCGGATGTGCGCCATCTTCGCCTGCTCGGTATCCACCATCACCGCCGCCACGGCGTCTTCCCCGGCATCGGCGTGTTCGATGCCCGTCAGAGCGATATCCACCCAGAACGGCTGGCCGCCGCCGTGGCTGCACCTGGCCTCCACCCGGGCGCAGGGCCCTGACCCGGCCGCGATGCAGGCGACGGTGGCCGAGACTCGCAGCCGGCCGTCCGGCTCCATCAGGGAGGCCAGGGTCCTTCCCAGCAGTTGCGCCACGGGCCGGCCGAGCATCTGACCCGTGTGCCTGTTGCAGTCCAGGATCCTGCCCTCGGCGTCCAGCACCAGGATGCCCACCGAGGTATTGCGGAAGAGTGCCTCCAGCCGCCCCGGCGCCCGGCCAAATCGCGCCTCACCGTCCATGGCCACCGGGCAGGCGCGGCCCTCGGCCGACCCAGCCGGCCGTTCCTTTGAAGGCGGCACAGCATGGGCCTCGGGAACCGGCGCCCCGGCGTCATCGGCGGCCTTTGGATGACGACTGTCGTTCGCCATGACACTCCCTCTCCACGCACCACGGACCGGAATGAACGGGCCATGAACTCCGGTCAAGCGGGCGTCCAGCAAACCTTCGACGTGCCGGCGAGACTTCGGAAGTGGTGGAGCATGCCTCCGAGATGTGCAGTGATCGCGTCTAAACCGTAAAGTATATCGGCACATAAAGCTCAATAGTGTAGCTTCGTGCCCTGGCGACTGGGGGCGGCGTTGTGGGCCCGCAGGGCCGGGGGTGAGGCGCCGTCGGCCGTTCTAGGGCGGCGGCCTGTGCGCCGCCGCCGTTGGTCGTTGGTGCTTTGGGACCTCCTTGGCGCGGTACAGGCCCGCGCCCTACAAAGCGGCGGCGCCGAGCCGCTGGCCGTTGCCGTAGCCCTCTCCTGAGCGGCAGTATCGCGCAAGCGTCTCGCAGAGACGCCGGGAGGGAAAGCAGGGCCGAAGGACC
>CAYRFY010000064.1:0-7154 GCA_964423635.1 uncultured Armatimonadia bacterium
AGGGAGACCAGGCTCACCACACAGCGGCCAGGCCGCCGCGTCTCCGGCCGTCGCTCGGCCTCCCCGTATCCTGTGCCTTTACCGCGCTCCGATTGAACCTTTTCCCCTCCCGCGTGTACTGGATACCGTAGGCTTCGCTGCTATACGTAACCACTTTCGTCATCGGCCGGACGGTCCCGCCCCATCCCCTGCAAGAGGTGCCCGGCAGTGCCCAAAGAACACGTCCTCACCCGATGGCGGACGCCTTTGCGGCTCTCTGCAGCGCCGGGCTGCCGACCGACTCACCCACGGGAAGGCCCCATGCCTCTGTCAGCGCCCGGCGGGCCCGCGGGCCCAACCGATGAGGACCTCATGGCGAGCTGCCGGGGCGGCGACACCCGGGCCTTCTCGGAGCTCCATGCACGCTACCGGCAGCCTATCTCGCGCTACGTCCGCCGCACCGTGGGTGATGCCGAGGTGGCCGACGACATCACGCAGGAGACCTTCTGCCGTGCCTTCTCCGCACGGGACCGCTTCCGGCCCGAGGGATGCTTCTCCGCCTGGCTCTACGCCATCGCCCACAATCTATGCGCCAATGAGCTGCGCCGCCGCGCCTCTCAGGCCAGCCTCTCTCTCCACGCCGCGGTCCGGATGTCTCCCGATGAGCATGACTCGGAGGAGGTGGAGCTCCACGAGACTCTCGCCGATCCGGCGGAGACGGTGGAGGCTCGCCTCGAGCGCCGCCAGCTCGCCGAGCTGGTGGAAGAGGCCACAGGGAGGCTTTCTGGACCTCACAAAGAGGTGGTCGAGCTGCGCTTTGCGCAGGGCATGCAGTACGGCGACATCGGTGCCGTGCTGGGTTGCTCTCTGGGCACGGTGAAGTCTCGCCTCCACCACGCCATCAAGCGCCTCCGTCGGATCATCGGCGCAGCCCCATAGGCCTTCCTGGGCCGGCCGGCGCAAAAGCCACGCCCATGGGCCCTGAGCAAAGCACCCGCGCCGCCACAGGACCCTCATTGACGACCCGCGACAGCCTCACAACGGAGGTAACCCCATGTCACCGAATGCTCAGTTGCGCAAGGACCCCGCGGCCACAGCGGCCGAGGCTGTCGGCTTCGCCTTCGGGCCGTTGCCGCCCGCTCTCCTGGCCCCCCTGGGTGGCGCGCTGCGCCGAGTGCTGCTCGGTTGTCTGCCCGCACCCGCCATCGTCGCCGCCCACATCGCCCGGGCGCCGCACCCCTTTGGCACGGTGGCGGGGGTGAGCCCGGATGTGCCCACACTGCTGAACCGGCTGGCGCGTGTGTGCTTCACAGGACAGGTCACCGACCCGGCCCGCGTGGACCTGGGGCTGGCCGGGCCGGCGGTGGTCCGCGCCGGGGACCTGCGCTGCCCCGAGGGGCTCGCCGTCGCCAACCCGGAGCTGCCGCTGGCGGAGGTCTCATCCGGCGCCACGCTGGCTCTCGTCGCCACGGTTCAGAGCGGCATCGGCTGTGCCCCGCGACTGCGGCAGACGGCGGAAGACGGCTTCGCTGTGGCCGGTAGCCACCGCCCTGTCCAGAATGCTCGGATGGAGCAGCGGGGCGAGGACCTGCTGCTGCGCATCACCGCCACGGACGGGGTCGCGGGATTGCATCTGCGCGATGCCGCCACACTGCTGCGGGCGCATCTGCAGATCGTCTCGGCCTTCGGCACAGTCGACGACTGTCTTGAGGAGCTGTCCATTGCGACTCGCCGGCAGTGGGACGCCACCCTCAGCTCAATCACCTACAGCTACGAGGCGGCCTCACGCCGCATCGAGCTTCGCGGCGTGGAGCCGCATCTGGCCGGGGCCGTGGGGGAGCTGCTGGTGGCCGCCCTGGCCGCACCAGGCTTACAGCCCCCTGTCCTCGCGCGCACAGCGGTCCTCTGCCCGCCTGTGGGCGAGCCGCTCCTGCAGGTCGTCTGCGAGCCCGGCGAACAGAATGTGGACTGCCTGGAGGCCGTGCGCCCGGCGGCCGACAGGCTCTGCGAGCTGCTGGCCGCCGCATGCCGGGAGCCCATCGCCGAGCCTGTGGTCTTTGAGCCCACTCCGCCGGCGGCCCGGAGAAGCCCTACCGGCCGCATCGAGCTGGAACGGCCGGACTTCACCTTCATTCCCGAGGACCCGCTCAGCGTGCCGCGCCGGTGCTTCTCGCGCCTGGTGGGGCAGGGAGAGGGAGCGCTGGAAGAGTTGGTCGCCGCCTTCTTCCCCCTGCAGCCGGAAGGCTGTCCCTGGCGTCTGGAATTGCGCCGGATGCGTATTCCTTCACCGGTGTCCGGGCCTCAGGAGTGTCTGGCCACAGGGGAAGGGTACGGCAGTCCCATCCTCCTGCGACTGGCACTGCTGGGCCCCGATGACAAGTTGGTTCAGGAGCGCGAGGTCTCGGCCGGCCTGCTCCCCTGGATGACGCCGGAGGGCACCTTCATCCTCCCCGGCAGGTCCACCGAGTTGGTGGTCGCAAACGAGTTGGTCCCGGCACCGGGTGCCATCGCCTACCAACTCGAGAACCGGGCTTTCGCCACGTTGGCCCCGCAGCACGGCCCGGCCCTCACCTTCTCAACCTCGGAGAGCCGCGGCTGTCAGGTGTGTATCGGCAACGGACACAGTATGGACGTGGGGGTCTTGCTCCTGGCGCTGGGAGCCGAAGGCGCCGAGGCGCCCGCGATCTCGGGGCTCGACGGCGGCGACTGCCGCCGGCAGGTAGGCGCCTGGCTCGAGGCCGTCGGCGGGCTGTCCCGGACACAGGCGCAGGAGACCGTGGCCACCTGCCTCGACAGGCCGGCGATGGAGGGCTCCGCCGCGGCCTTCTCCGCCGCGCTCGCCGATCCGCGGGCCTGGAGTCTGGGAGACCTGGGCCGGAGGCGGCTGGAGCGGCGACTGGGAGTGCCCACCGCCGGAGCGGCCGCTCTGGCGTGGCAGGACGTGGCGGCGGTCGCGGTGCTTCTGGAAGCCGTGGCAAGAGGTGTCCTGCCCGCAGACGATCCTGTCGCCCTGTCGACCCACATCCTGCGCACCGCCGGCAGACAGATCTCCGAGGTCGTGCGTCAAGCTCTCGTCACGCAGATTCCCGCCATCGTTCAGAGGCTGCAGGCCGCCGGGGCGCGGCCCCCGGGGATCGGCGAACTCATGGCCGATCTCACACCGGGCGCCGCCATCGGCGGGTTCTTCTCCGGCTCGCCCCTGGTGTCCCCGGTGGACGCCACCAACCGGCTGGCGAGAATCGAGCACTGTCGCAGGGTGGTGTTCAGCGTCGGCCGCCGGCTGGGCCACGAGGCCGATGGGCCGCTCTGCCGCCAGTTCCCGCGGGACGCTCCCGGCCGTCTGTGCATGGTCGAGACGCCCGAGGGACCCAACGTCGGCCTCATCGCCCACCTGGCCCTGGGGGCCGGGCTGGATGACGACGGCTTCCTCCTGGCACCACTGAGGCCGGTGAGAGACGGCGAGGTTGCCGCGGAGGTGGTGTGGCTGCATCCCGAGGCCGAGCTTGCCGGTAACGTCTGCGACCCCCTGCCTCCGGGTACGCGCCTTGCCGACCTCGGCGACGAAATCGTGTGTCGCAGGAATGGTCTGCTGGGCCGGTGCCGTCCGGATGCCGTGGACTATTGTGAAGCCGGGCACGGCAGCAATGTCGGCCTCAGTGCGGGGCTGATCCCCGCCTCGGCCCACTCGGACTCCACCCGGCTGTTGATGGGTGCCAACATGCAGCGCCAGGCGGTGCGGCTGCTTTCGCCCCAATGGCCTCTGGTGTCCACGGGCCTGACCGATGACTGGCCACAGCCGCCGACGCCGGGCTGCAACCTCCTGGTGGCCTACATGCCGTGGCTCGGGTACAACTTCGAGGACGCCATCGTGCTCAGCGAGGAGGTCGTGGACGCGGGGGCGCTGTCCTCCTTGCACCGAGAGCGGCTGACGATCACACTCCGCCGCGACGAGACCACCACGCCCACACCGGAGGGTTTCGGCTCGGACCGCCTGCGCGCCCTGGCACAGGACGGCGTCGCCCGCCCCGGGGCCGCCGTCTCACCGGGTGACGTGCTGGTCGGCGTGGCGCAGTTGGGGAGCGATCGCGACCTGGTGAGGCAGGTCGTGGGCGAGGGCGCCGCCGCGCGCTCGCTGCTGGTACCGCCGCAGGCCCGGGGCACGGTGACCGCGGTGCGACGACGGCCCGAGGGCCGCGGCGAGCAGCAGAGCATCGAGGTGGAAGTCCTCTCCGAGCGCCCGCCGGCTGCGGGCGACAAGCTCTCCAACCGGCACGGCGGCAAGGGCGTCGTGGGCAGGATTGTCCCCGTCGAGCAGATGCCGTTCCTGCCCGACGGCACGCCGATCGAGGTGCTCATCAACCCGCTGGGCGTGCCCTCCCGGCTCAACCTGGGCCAGCTTTACGAGACCTCGCTGGGCTGGATCGCCAACTCTCTGGGCTCCTGCGTGGTGCTGCCTCCCGGAGCCGCCGTGGACCGCCGGCATCTCGCCGAGCTCTTGCGCCGCGCGGGTCTCCCGGATACGGGCAAGATTCACCTGCGCGACGGACGCAGCGGTCGGCTGTTTGCCGAGCCTGCTCTGGTGGGCTTTCTTCTCCTCCACAAGCTCGACCACATGGCGCAGGACAAGGTTCACGCCCGCTCCACCGGCCCGTACTCCGCGGTGACCCAGCAGCCGGTGGGAGGGCGCGCCCGCTCCGGAGGCCAGCGGTTCGGCGAGATGGAGACGTGGGCCCTTGAAGCCTATGGAGCGGCCCACACGCTGCGCGAGATGCTGACCATCAAGTCTGACGACATCCGCGGGCGCGAGCGGGCCTTCGCCGCGCTACTGGCCCAGGAGGCCCCCGAACCCGTCGACGCCCCCGAGTCGCTGTCGCTGCTCATCGAGGAGCTCCGAGCCCTGGGGCTGACGGTCGAGCTGAAGTCGTGAGGGGCCCGACTGCATGGCCGGTCCGCCGGCCACACTCTCTGCTTACAGCCCGGACACCACAGGAGGAGACGGCCCATGCTTCGCCCTGATGACATACAGGCAATCCGCGTATCCTTCGCGACGACCAAGAGCATCCGCGACCGCTCCTTCGGGGCCGTGACCGCGGCGGCCACAACCGACGCACAGACCGGCGATCCGGTTCCCGGCGGGCTGTTTTGCCCGGCCATCTTCGGAGAGCCCGAGGCCGAGGGTTGCGTCTGCGGAAAGCTGAGTGGCCCCGATACCGTAGGGCAGGTCTGTCCCGATTGCGGGGCCACCAGTGGCCGCGCGGTGGCCTATCGCCGCCGCGGTGGCCATATCGACCTCGCCACCCCCGCGCTGCACCCCTGGTTGCTGTACCAGGAGCCGCACCCGGTCGCGCGTCTCCTGGGCCTCACGCCGGAGGAGGTGGTCGCGGTGGCCCACTATGAGACGGGTCTGTTGGTGGACGGGGGCGAGCGAGGGGGCGCGCCCCGTGTGACTATCGACGCCGCTCCCGGCACTCTCACGGGCCCCGCAGGGATCCGGCAGGCCCTGAGCCAGGTCGGGCTTGAGGTACTGGCGGCCGGTGAAGACGACGAGAGCCGACTGCTGCTGCGGTCGCTGCGGCAATCCGGGATCGAGCCGGCCGATCTTGTTCTGGAGGCGGTGCCCATCATGCCCGCCGGGCTGCGGCCTCGCTCGCTGATGCAGGACGGCGTGGCCGTCACGGTAGAGGCCAATGACCTGTACCTGACGGTATTGCAGCGCAACCGACGACTCGCCGGCGGCATCGCCGACGGTCTGCCCGAGGCCCTGCGCCGGGATCTAGCCCGCTCGCTGCAGGAGGCCGTCGAGGCGCTGCTGGACGGCGGTGGCGACCGGCGCCGTGCTCCGGCCGGCTCGCCGTCGGGCCGAGAGAGCTTCCGCTCCGTGGAGGAGGCCACCGCGGCCCTGCTGGACGGCGACCACCGATCCCGCTCCCTGGCCACGCTGCTGCGGGGCAAGGAAGGCATCTTCCGCCAGAACCTGCTGGGCAAGCGATTGGATTACTCCGGCCGTTCGGTCATCATCCCCGCGCCGGACCTGAGCCTGGAACAGGTCGGTCTGCCCCTGGAGATGGCCCTGGAACTGTTCCGCCCCCATGTCATGGGGGCGCTGCTGCGAACCAAACAGGCGCCGACGCTCATGGCCGCCCGGCAGCTCGTGACCGAGCAAAGTCCGGTCGCGGTCGCCGCCCTCCTGGAGGTCAGCGCGGACCATCCCATCTTGCTCAACCGCGCGCCGACCCTGCACCGTCTCGGGCTGCAGGCCTTCTACCCCCGGATCATCGCCGGCAACGCCATTGCCCTGCACCCTCTCACCTGCTGCGCCTTCAATGCCGACTTCGACGGCGACCAGATGGCCGTTCACGTCCCGCTGACCCCGGAGGCCATCGAGGAGGCCCGCACACGGCTGCTGGGGCCGCTGAACATCTTCTCCCCCGGCACCGGCGAGCCACTGGCCGGCCCCACCCAGGACATGGTGGCCGGCTGGGCGTACGCCACCGCAAATCCGCACCCTCAGGCGGAAGTGGTTCAGGTCGCTTCAATAGAGGAGGCACGGGACAGGGCCCTTACCGGCACTGTGGAGCTGAACGCACCCATCGACGTCCCCTGCGCCGGCGAGACCATCCACACCACGGCGGGCCGGGCGATTCTCAACGTCCTGCTTCCCGAATCGCTCCGCTTCGTCAATGAGCCCGTGGACAAGCGACTGCTGACCGACCTGGTGCGCCGCTGCCGCGATGTCGAGGGGACGGGGGCCACCATCCAACTGGTCAACGAACTGCATCGCGTCGGCTTTTGCCTCGTCACGCAGTCGGGCCTCAGTGTGAGCTGGGCCGATTATCCCCAGCTTCCCTGCACGGCGGCCATAGCGGGGCAGGCGCGGGAAGACGAGTCGAAAGCCGACACGGACGAGGACAGGCGCGCCGCCTGGGTGTCCGCCATGGAGAAGCTGCAGCAGGATGTCGAGCAGGCCTTCGCCGCGGACAGCGAGGGACGAAACCCCGTGCACCTCATGGTGTCTTCCGGCGCCCGAGGCAACTGGCACACGCTCCGCCGGTCCGCCGGGATGCTGGGGCCGCTGGCCCCTGTGGGCTACTCAGACGAGGCCCTGGAGGTCGTGGACCGCGGGTACATCGAGGGCCTCAGCCCGTTGCAGCGCGAGGCGCAGGTCAAGGCCGTAC
>CAYRFY010000064.1:7164-18455 GCA_964423635.1 uncultured Armatimonadia bacterium
GCTGGTCCCTGGCCACCACGATGTACCGCTCCACGACCTGCGGCGTCCTGGGGCGCCGGCTGGTCAACGCCTGCGTCGACATCATCGTCACCGCCGCCGACTGCGGCACCGGCCGGGGCATCGAGGTCTCGGCCGAGATGGCCCGCGGACGGCTCCTGGCGCAGGACGTTACCGGGCCGGACGGACGCCTGCTCGCCTCCGCCGGCACCGTGGCGGACGAGACCCTCGTCCGGGCGGGCATTGGCAGCGTGTTCGTGCGTAGCCCGCTGACCTGTGAGACAATGGGGGGAGTCTGCGCCGCCTGCTGGGGCATCTCGCCGGAGACGGGGCGCGAGATGGACCGGGGGACCGCCGTGGGCGTCGCCGCCGCGCAGGCCGTGATGGAGGCCGCGGCGCAGTTGACCTTCCGCACCTTCTTCGGCCCCGCCGGGAGGCCTCCGCACTCCGCCGCCCCCTTCGGGCTGTTGCGGCTGGTGGCTCTGACCGAGGGGGAGGGTCTCGGGATCGGAGCAGACGGCGAGAGCTGGGTGCCGACGGACGAGGCACTGCAGGAGCTGGGCGAGGAGGCCTTCGGCCCGGCCCTGGCCACCGACGTGCGCCGAGTCTTCGCACAACAGGGCGTCGCCCTGGACCCACGGCATTTCGAGGTCATCGCCCGGGCCCTGCTGTCCCGCGTGAGGGTCATCGACCCCGGAGACAGCGATCTGCTGACAAATGAGACAATTGCTCGCGACTGCGCCCGGACGCTCGCCGAGGCCCTGCGGGCCCAGGGCAAGAGGCCCCCCGGGGTGGCAACGACAGTCACGTCCGCCGCCCAACTGGGCCAGACACACGATAGCTTCCTCGCCGCCGCGGGCTATGGCAATCCGGCCCAGGTGTTGACCCGCGCCGCTCTCAGAGCGGCCGAGGACGACCTCAGCGGCATCAGAGAGCGCCTCATCGTGGGCAAGCTCATCCCGGTGGGCACGGGATGGACGGCGGAGATGCCCGAGGCCAATGGTGACAGCTAGCGGGAGACCGCAATCGAGGCCTGTACCCAGCTTTCGGGACAGCGCGCCGCCGATGGCAATTCGGCCGCGCGCTGTCCCTGCGGGTGGCCGCAAACTCACGCTGCCCCGCTCCGAGTTCTCCGTCTTGGCCCGGCGCTTCGCCTAGGCCTCACCTGCCATCACGCCCTCCCTGCACCAGTCCCGCGATGTCATCGAACCGCTCCTGCACCAGCCACGCGGCGTACTGCTCAAAGGGCCGCAGGTCCTGCCAGGCGGCCCAGACGTCTTCGCTTCGCCCGCCCAGCTCGAGCTGGTAGCCCACCAGCGCCTGCTCCGCATGGATGAAACGACTCCTGGTCTCCGCATCCCATTGCGGCATCCGGCGTGCCAGCTTTGCCAGACGTGCCACCATCACCTCACACAGCCTCCCGCCCAGCTCGCGGCTGCTCTCCCTCCTGGCGTCCCCCATACCGATCCCCTGATAGGGCGGGTCACCCTCAAGCCGCGACAGGTCCACCAACTCGGGCCTCAACTCCATCATCAGCGAGGTCTCAAAGGGGCCACCGTGGTCCCCCGAGTACCCGGCGTCCAGCGCCAGCCAGTATTCCGGGGTGCCGAGGATCGGAATGTCCAGTCTCTGGCTCTCACGCACCGCCGTCTCCCGCACGGCAAGCTGCTGCGAGGCCCCATAGTGTCCGGTGAGGAGGATGACGGCCCGGAAACCGTTGCGCCGAAGCTCGCGGCACAAAGGCCGCAGCCAGCCCTCCAGCACGGTTGAGTGGAAGGTGGGCTCCGGCTCCATGACCACGGTATGGGGCTGGTCCACGCCGCCCACGCCGCCGTACACAGGGGGCAGCACCACGCCGCCGCCCAGCCGGGCGGCGCGCACGCACAACACATGGGCCTTGAGCGCATCCAGCCCCAGGGCATTCTGCCGCCCGTGCCACTCCAAAGTCCCCAGGGGCACAAAGGCCGTCGGACATCGCTCCAGGGCGGCCTCCATCTCGTGCGGCAGCATGAGCTCCCACTGCACCTTACGCGGCTCCGATACCATGTCGGCAGGCCTCCTTCTACGGTCGCCGGCAATGCGAGATGCCTACTAGATGCGCACTTCTTGACGTTTTGGGCAGGTTCTCGGGCTTTTCCAGTTCGTCTGCAGCCCCGCCGTTCGCAACCCCGTATGCGGGGTCCCGCCCTGCGGGATCGCCGCCCGGCCGTGGTACCGCTTCGAGGCGAGCGTCCCTGCGGTGCTCATCGGTTTCAGGCGAATCTTCGCCGGTACGGTTTGTCATCCACGACGCCCCAACCTCTTTGCTGCCCAGACATGGCGGCCAAGGAGGCCTCCCCCACCTCCGGGTCGAACTACCGCGGCCTGACCCTTCACCCCGCGCAGGGAGAGTGCCCGGCGTGCGTGACAAACTCAGAGGATTGACTGTAGCTCTCAATGCCCACATGGCCGGTGTGCGACGCCATGTGGACACCTGGGACCCCGAGAGGCTCCGCCACGAGCTGGCGGTGGCCCGGGCCATGCTGGACGAGGCCGGCGACCTGCTCGAGCCCGGCGACATCGCGGCGGCCCGGACGGAGGCCCGGCGGCGCGTGGCCGAACGAGGCGCGCTCGAAGTCGATCCGCTCAAGGGCTACTGCCTGTGGGCCGAGACCTATGATGAAGACCCCAACCCGGTGATCGAGGCCGAAGAACCCCTGGTGCAGCGGCTCCTGGGCGACGTGGCCGGCCTCCGTGTCCTGGATGTGGGCTGCGGCACCGGCAGATGGGCGCTGCGCCTGGCCCGTGAGGGAGCCGTTGTGACCGGTGTGGACCCCTGCGAGGCAATGCTGCGGAGGGCACAAGGCCGTGCCCGCCAGGAGGGGCTCTCGCTGGAGCTGCGGCAGGTCGGCTTCGGAGCGCTGCCAAAGGAGCAGTACGATCTTGTCCTGTGCTGCCTGGTGCTGGGCCATATCCCTGATGCCCGCGAGGCTATCCTGCAGATGGCCGCCAGAGTGGCTCCCGGCGGGCGACTGCTGCTCACCGACTTCCACTATCTCTGCCTGCTCGTGGGCTGGCGCACCGGCTGTCGGTCGGGCGAACAGAGGTATCACATCGAGAACTACGTCCATGACTATGGGGACTATGTCCGCGCGCTCTTGGCCGGAGGCCTGAGGCCGACGGCTATCGAGGACGGGCGCTGGGACGAGAGAATATCCGACCACGGCATCGACGGTGTATCAAGCCCCTGGTGGGGCTTCCCGCTGTGCATGGCAATCGTCGGTCAGAGGTGACAGGTGGGCAGCCGGTGAGAGGCAAAGGACCCAGCACGATCGAGAACGGGGCCGCCGATGGAAAACGGCGGTCCGCGGTGCGGTCACGCCTGCTTGTTCTGATTCTGGCGGGGCTGTGCGTTGCGATAGCACTCGGCGTGCTGTCGGGCTGCGGGCGCAGTCGGGCGCAGACGGTGGTCTGTGTTAGGGAATCGGTGGCCCTGGTCAGGGACGAGACGCCGGTGGACCCGGACGTGCCGTGGTCCAAGGAGCGGCGCCAATACTACACCGTTGTCCTCGACGCGGTCCGCCGCGCCGGGATCCCCTATGAGGAGATCTCCGGAGCGAAGTTCGATGCCGCCATGCTCTCGCAGCACGGTGTGGCCGTGTTTCCCTATGCGCCGAACCTCACCGCAGGCCAGATGCAGTCCATCCAGGCTTTCATCGAGGGCGGCGGCAAGGTCATCGCCTGCCACCAGGTGCCGGAGGCCCTGACCACCGCGCTGGGAGTGCGCATTGTCGGCGCCTCCAGCGACCGGACCTGCGCCAGGTTCACGGGCTGCGAGCTCGTCAAGCCGGGCATCCTCGGCGCGCCCGAGGTGTTCCACCAGTTCTCCTGGCATATCGTCCAGGTTCGCCCCCGGGGCCACCACGCCCGAGTGCTGTACCACTGGCAGGACGCCGAAGGCCAATCCACCCGCACCCCGGCGGTGATCGTCTCCGACACAGGCGCCTACTTCACCCATGTCTTGACCAAGACCGATCGCGAGAGCAAGGCCGGCCTGCTGGCCGCGCTGATCGGTCACTTCATCCCTTCCCTGTGGCCCCAGGCCGCCCGGCGGGCGGTGGAGGACGTGGGCCGGATAGGGACCGCCGAGAACCTGGATGCCCTGCGCAAGATGGTGGAGGCGGCGCAGGAGGAGGGCCGCGCCAAGGGCGCCGACACGGCACTGGAAGGCGCCCGCCAACTGGTGGACAGCGCCCGGCGCCGCGTGGGCAATCAGGACTATCCAAACGCAATCGCCATCGCCATGCAGGCCCAGAGGCTGGCGTCCCAGGCCTATGTGCGTACCTTCCCCACCCGGGACGCCGAGATGCGCGGGGTATGGGTTCAGAGCCCCACCGGAGCCAACGGCTGGGACTGGGATCGGAGCATCCGCTTCCTGCACCGGGCCGGCTTCAACGCGGTGTTTGTGAATATCGCCTGGGGCGCCGAGGCCGCCTACAAGAGCAAGCACGTGCCCCTGTCTCCGCTGGCCCTGGGCCAGGATCAGTTGGCCCTGTGCCTCGAGGCCTGCCGCAAGTACGGGGTGGAGTGCCACGCGTGGTTCCTGACCTATTATCTCGGCCGCTGCTCTCCGCGGGTGGTGGCCAAGATGCGGGCGGAGGGCCGCCTTCAGCGGGACAAGCAGGGGCGTGAGCTCGAGTGGCTGTGCCCCTCACATCCGGGGAACTACGAGCTTCTCCGAGCCATGATGCTCGAGGTCGTCACCAACTACAAGGTGGACGGCATTCAGTTCGACTACGTGCGCTATCCCGACCAGAGCACCTGCTACTGCCCGCGCTGCCGGCAGCAGTTCGAGGCGCAGGTGGCGCATCGCTTCAAGAACTGGCCTGAGGACCTCTTCCCCAGCGCACTGATGGAACCCTACCGGGGCTGGCGCGCCAACCGCATCACCCGGCTGGTCAAGAACGTATCGAAGGAGGCCCATCAGCTCCGGGGGAAGATCAAGGTCTCGGCTGCGGTGCGCCCCGACTGGGAACCCGACCGCCGGGTGGTGGGCCAGGACTGGGTCAAGTGGGTGCGCGAGGGCTATCTGGACTTCGTCTGCCCCATGGACTACCTCACCGACACCGAGGCCCTGCGCCGCAAGGTGCAAAAGCAGATGGGCTGGGTCTACGGCCAGGCCCCGTTGTATGTCGGCCTGGGGTCGTGGCAGCTTCAGGATGTCAGCGATCTTGCCGACCAGATGGCGCTCACCCGCCGGTTGGGAGCCGATGGGTACGTGCTGTTCCACTTCTCGGACCCGACCCTCACCGGGGAGTGGATGCCGCTCCTGCGCGACGGCCCGGCGGCGATCAACGCCGTCACCCCGCACTCCAGCCCGCATACGGGATTGCGCGTGGTGGACGGCGCTGTGGGCCGAGGTGTGGGCTGGGAGGCGAAGGAGAGCAAGGCCTTCACCGTCGCCGGCTGGGTCGCCGAGGGCTCGGGGATCTGGGGCGCCCGGGTGCAGCTCCACACGCTGGACGGCGAGGTGGTCAATCGTGGCCGGCGCCTCTACGCCGGTCGTCGTCGCGAGGTCAGTTTCACACCCCCGCCGGGCAAGTACCGCCCGGTCATCACCGGGCGGGCAGGTAATCGGCCCTTTGTGAGGAAGGGTGCCATCGTCCAGGTCGTCAAGGCCGGGTAGCGGCGGCCCCTCGCTTCGCGTGTAGCCTCACCACATCCCCGGGAGGGACATCCATGTCGCTCACAGTCGGCGTCGTCGGACTGCGCAGAGGCGGCTCCTTTGTAGCTGTGTTCAATAGCCATCCCGACAGCGAGATTAGCTGGGCCTGCGATCTCAATCAGGAGCGGGCGAAGAGTTTCGCCGACACTCATGCAATTGCCAACTGGACCGGCGACTACGAGAAGCTGCTGGCCTCAGACGTCGACGCGGTGGTCGTCGCCACCCCTGCGCCCCTGCATGCCGAGATGTGCATCTCCGCGCTGGAAGCGGGCAAGCACGTGCTGTCGGAGGTGCCCGCCGTATGGACCCTCGACGAGGCCCGGCGGCTTGTGGCAGCGGTGAAGCAGTCGGGGCGCAAGTACATGTTCGCCGAGAACATGAACTACGTCGCCTTCCTGCAGAGCTTCGATGTCATGGTCAAGCAGGGCCGCATCGGCGAGCCATACTACGCCGAGGCCGAGTACATTCACAACTGCCAGAGCCTGATGACCGGCCGCGACGACGGGATGACCGACGGCTCGGAGAGCGGACCGACCTGGCGGGCCTCCCTGCCCCCGATCCACTACTGCACCCACAGTCTCGGCCCCCTGTTGCAGATCATGGACGACCGCATCGTCTCCGCGGTGGGCATGCATACCGGGCCACGCATCGGGGCCTCCACCGGTACCATCGACATGGAAGTGGGTATCTTCAAGACCGCCAAAGGCAACGTGATCAAGGTCACCTGCGGTTTCTACGTGGCCCGTGAGCCCTCGTTCCACTACTTCTCGATCTACGGTACCGAGGGGGTGCTCGAATCGCCCCGCGGCGGCTGGGACGGCTTCAGGGCCAACTTCCACGACATCCCGAACCTGCAGGGGATGGTGCAAATGCCGCTTTCGTGGGCACACACGAACCTCCCGCCCGAGGCCCATGCCGGCGGTCACGGCACCTCGGAGTACCTGATGATCGATGACTTCGTGCGGGCGGTGCTGGATGACAAGACCCCGGCCATCGACGTGTACTTCGGTCTGGACATGACGCTTCCCGGCATCTGTGCCCACATGTCCGCCGAGAACGGTAGCGCCCCGGTGGCGGTACCCGACCCGCGCGAGGGCTAGAGCGCCGGCGGCTGGGGTCGAAAAGGCAGAAAGGGGCGGCTTCCAGGCCGCCCCCCGGGTGGCGCGCGGGCATGCCGCCGGGCCATCTCACCGCGGCGTTAGAGCAGCTTCCCCCTCCTGATCGTGTCGCTCCCGTATCGCTTGCGCAGGGCGTCTACCGCGTCATCCAGTGCCGAGTGCTCCTGCACCTCCTCGTCGGCAAACAGCGACGCCTGAGCCGGCCGGTCGAAACCCGACACCCCCACTCCCAGCAGCCGCACCAGGCGCCCCTCCAGTGGCACCTCCGCGAGCAGCGCGCAGACCGTCTTGTAGATGGTGTCATTGGCGTCCGTGGGGCCCGGTAGCGTCCGGCGCCGCGTGATGGTGTGGAAGTCGTCGAAGCGGAGTTTGAGCTGCACCGTCCGCCCGCGCAGCTCCTGACTCCTCAGCCGCGCTCCCACGTCCTCGGCCAGCGCAAGCAGCGTTCGCTCGATGGTGTCTTGCTCCCGGGTGTCCTGCTGATAGGTATGCTCCGCACTCACCGACTTGGCGTCCCTTCCGGTCTCCACCGGTCGGTCGTCGATACCGTTGGCCAGGCGGTGCAGGTGTCCGCCCAGCTCGCCGAACTGCCGCTGCAGCACCTCCTCGGGATATGCCGCCAGTTGACGGATGGTGCGGATGCCCAGTTGTCGCAGGCGCTCCTCGGTGGCCTTCCCCACTCCCCACAGCCGCGATACCGGCATAGGGTCCAGAAACCGACGCTCCTCACCGGCAGGGACAATGACGAATCCGTCCGGCTTGCCGTGGTCCGAGGCGACCTTGGCGATGAACTTGTTGGCGGCAATGCCCACCGAGGCCACGAGGGACAGCTCGCTTGCGATGCGCTGCTTGATCTGTCGCCCGATCTGCTCGGCGCTGCCGAAGAGCCGGCGCGAGCCGGTGACATCCAGGAACGCCTCATCCACGGAGATCTGCTCCAGGAGGGGGGTGTAGCCGCCGAGGATCGCCATCACGGCCCGGGAGGCCTGAAGATAGCGGGGCATGTCCACGGGAACGAAGAGGGCCTGCGGGCAGAGTCGCTGGGCCTGGATCGAGGGCATTGCGGACCGGACGCCGAACTGCCGGGCCTCGTAGGAGGCGGCCGAGACGACTCCCCGGCCTCCCGGAGCGGCCCCCACCACCACAGGCTTGCCGCGCAGCTCGGGCTTGTCCCGCTGCTCGACAGAGGCATAAAAGGCATCCATGTCCACGTGAATGATACTCCGCGCCATGGTAGGCAGTTCGCCGGCGAAGGGCGGGGCTCCTTGCGAAGGGGGCGTCAGAGCACGCAGGGGCGGAGAGTGCAAAGCGCCCCTGGAGCCCACACGGCCCGGCTCGCGGCCGCCGGACGCACAGGCGGCGACCGGGAAGACTCAGGAGCTTCCCAACGGTCTCAGCGCCGGCCGTGGTCGATGGCGATCGGCCCGCCGGCTGCCGCAATCGGGCCCCGGCCGCCCTTGCGTGTGGCGGGCGCCGGCAACCTCCGTGCCCGCCGAACTTGACAGGGCCCGTCCGGCCGCAGGAGAATGTCACCGCATGCCGAGCCGGGACGAAGGGTCATGGCCGCCTGCTTCTGAACTGCCCGGGGCCTGAACTGGAACCTGTGCATCCTGTCCGCCGTTGCCGTTGGCGTTATCCGCCGTTATCCTGTCCAACCTGTTCACTTGCCGTCGCCGTCATCCGCCGCATCTGTCCGCCGCCCGTAACCATGGAACGCGGATTGCAGACATGTGGTGCAATTGCCTCGACTTCGGGCGTGCCCCATGGGTCACGCATTCTGGCTTCGGGGGCAGGATGCCCGCCGAAAGCACCACACACAGGAGGAAGGCCAGCGTGAAGGCTTTCAGGACGTACACCGTCACTCCCCGACTGCCCGAGGGCCTGGAGGGCCTGCGGCAGATCGCCTACAACCTCTGGTGGTGCTGGAATCCCGACGCCATCGAGCTTCTGAGACGCATCGACCGCGACCTGTGGGAGCAGCACAGCCACAATCCCGTGGCCGTGTTCGGAGCCGTGCCCCAGGAACGCTGGCAGCAGTTGGCCGTGGACGAGAGCTTCCGGCAGCATCTGGAGCGGGTGCTGGCGGCCTTCAATGACTACATCAACGGCGAGACCTGGTTTGGCCGCAATTACCCCCACGCCAAGAACGCCGTCATCGCCTACTTCAGCTTCGAGTACGGCCTCAGCGAGGCGCTCCGCATCTACGCCGGAGGGCTGGGGGTCCTGGCCGGCGACCATCTCAAGGCCGCCAGCGACATGGGGGTACCGATCTGCGGCATCGGCCTGCTGTACCAGGTGGGGTACTTCACCCAGTACCTCAATGCCGACGGCTGGCAGCAGGAGTCCTACGCCGAGAACGATTTCCACACTCTTCCCGTCGAGCCGATGAACGGTTCCGACGGCTGCCAGTTGCGGATCAGCATCCCCACCGACGGTCACGATGTGCATGCCCTGCTCTGGCGGGTCAATGTGGGCCGCGTGCCCCTGTACCTGCTGGACACCAATACGCCGGAGAACCAGCCGGAGGATCGCGCCATCAGCTATCAGCTCTACGGTGGCGACGTGGAGATGCGGATCCGGCAGGAGATCCTGCTGGGCATCGGCGGCATCCAGGCCCTCGAGTGCCTGGGGATCGAGCCCAGCGTGTACCACATGAACGAGGGGCATGCGGCTTTTTTGGCCCTCGAGCGAGTGCGCCGCGCGATGGTCAAGAGCGACCTGAGCTACAGGGAGGCCGTGGAGGCCACCAGGGTCTCCAACGTCTTCACCACCCACACCCCGGTGCCCGCGGGACACGACCGCTTCCCGCCGCAGCTCATGGAGAAGTACTTCAAGCACTATCATCCACAGTTGGGGCTGTCGATGGAGGAGTTCATGGCTCTGGGGCGCGAGGGCGAGCACGACCAGGGCGGGCGCTTCTGCATGACGGCTCTGGCGCTGAAGCTCTCGGCCTGGCGCAATGGGGTGAGCAAGCTCCACGGCCATGTGTCCCGGGTGATGTGGCAGTCGCTGTGGCCCCGGGTGCCGGTGGATGAGATCCCCATCGGCTCGGTGACCAACGGGATCCACGTAAGCTCCTTCATCTCCGGCGACATGGCGGTCCTGTTCGACCGCTATCTGGGCACCGACTGGCGCACGGAGCCGGGCGAGCTGAACATCTGGCAGCGCGTATCCAGCATTCCGGAGGCGGAGCTGTGGCGCGCCCACGAGCGGCGTCGCGAGCGGCTGGTCGCCGTGTCCCGCCAGCGCTTCCGCAGCCAGCTCGAGTACCGCGGCGCCGGCCCGGCGGACCTGGCCGCCGCCGAGGAGGTCCTCGACCCGGAGGCCCTCACACTGGGCTTCGGCAGGCGCTTTGCCACCTACAAGCGAGCGACCTTGCTGCTCAGCGACCCGGAGCGGCTCAAGAGGCTGCTGACCGACCGCGACCGGCCCGTGCAGATCATCTTCACCGGCAAGGCGCATCCCAACGATCCGGGCGGCAAGGAGCTCATCCGCCACATCGTCCATTACGCCAGCGACCCGGAGCTGCGCAACCGCATCATCTTCCTGGAGAACTACGACCTCAACCTGGCCCGCTACATCGTGCAGGGCGTGGATGTGTGGATCAATACGCCCAGAAGGCCCCAGGAGGCCAGCGGCACCAGCGGAATGAAGGTCAGCGCCAATGGCGGGCTCAACTGCAGCGTCCTGGACGGCTGGTGGGTGGAGGGTTACACCCCCGACACCGGCTGGGCCATCGGCAGGGGCGAGGAGTACGCCGACGCCAACCAGCAGGACGCCATCGAGGCCAATGCACTGTACACCATCCTGGAGCAGGAGATCGTGCCGCTGTTTTACGAGCGCGGCGCCGACGGCATCCCCCACGGCTGGGTGCGGAAGATGAAGTCCTCCATGGGAGCGCTGTGCCCGGTGTTCAACTCCAACCGCATGGTGGGCGAGTACACGGAGAGCTTCTATCTGCCGGCGGCCCGGAGGGGCAACGAGATGGCGGCCAACGGGTACGCCCGCGCCGGTGCGTTGGCCAAGTGGGTCAGCAAGGTGAAGGAGAACTGGTCGCAGGTGAGGTTCGCCGAGGTGACCGACGATGCCGGAGACGTCACCCAGTTCGCCGACCGCGTCACGGTCAAGGCCAAGATCGCGCTGGGGGCGTTGGAGCCCGGCGATGTCCGGGCCCAGCTCGAGTACGGCAATGTCGACGCCGCCGGAGAGATCGTGGACCCGCAGGTAGCGCGCATGGAGTACGTGGGCGCCTCGGGCGATGGCCACATGTTCCTGGGCACCGTGGACTGCCAGGGCACAGGGCGCTGGGGCTACACCGTCAGGCTCATGGCCTCCCACAGCGACATAGTATCTCCGCTGGAGACCGGCTGCATCCTGTGGGCGTAAGGCAGGGCCGCGCCGTCAGCCGTCGCGTAGGTCGGGCTTTCCACTCACATTATGCATGAACACACTGGGGCCGCATTTCGCCATTC
>CAYRFY010000065.1:0-18300 GCA_964423635.1 uncultured Armatimonadia bacterium
CCGGCGGCGCAACGCGTTCTCGACGCCTATCGCCTGGTCCTATCCTCTCCTGGCCGTTCACCCTGTCCCCGGGCCCTAGCCGGTCTCTCCGGTGGGCTGTTCCTCGGTGAGGTAGCCATCGGCGATGCGGAGGATGCGGTCGGCCTGTGCGGCCAGGCGGTCGTCATGGGTGATGAGCAGGAAGGCCGCTTTGGTCTCGCGGTTCATCTCCCGCATCAGAGAGAACACCTCGCGGCTGGTACGGGAGTCCAGGTTTCCGGTGGGCTCATCGGCCAGCACGAGGCGCGGGTTGTTGGACAGGGCCCGCACAATCGCGGTGCGCTGGCGCTCACCGCCGGAGAGGCGGCGGGGCAGTTGGCCCAGCCGCTCCCCGAGGCCCACGCGGCGGAGCATCTCCGTGACGCGGAAAACGTCCTCCGGCTCCGGCTCCCCCACGCCAATGGAGATCGGCATCAGGGCGTTCTCCAGGCAGGTGAAGTCCTCCAGCAGGTGATGGAACTGGAAGACGAAGCCGATGCAGCAATTGCGCAGGGCCGCCAGATCGTTGTCGCCCATCGTGGAGAGGTCGCGCCCCTCGATGATGACTTGCCCCGCGGTGGGCCTGTCCAGGGCTCCGATGAGGTTGAGCAGGGTGGACTTGCCCGAGCCGGACTGGCCCACGATGGCCACGAACTCCCCGGCCGCCACGGTGAAGTCCAGACCGTGGAGCACCTCCAGCGGCCGCACGCCGGGGTAGGTCTTCCGCAGGCCGATGACCTGGACCACGGGGCCGCCGGAACCGACGCAGCTTCCGGACGCGGTGGCGCGCTCTTCGTGCGGCGCCTCCGGGGCCCGGGGGGGGACGTCGGTCTCGGGGCATCTATCCACGACGCAGCGCCTCCACGGGATCGAGCCTGGAGGCCTGTCGGGCGGGCAGGACCCCGGCCACGATGGAGATGCACAGCGCCGACGCCATGGCCGTCAGCACCAGCCCGGGGCTCACGAAGGCCGGGAAGAGCGGCTCCGGAGCGCGGCCGGGCACCGCGGAGGGCTGGGGAATCTGCTGCAGGGCCGAGACCAGGCCGACACCGATGGCGGCGCCCAGGAGAGCGCCGACGATCCCGATGCCCAGCCCCTCCAGGGTGAAGATGCGCAGAATCTGGGCCGGGCGGGCGCCCATGGACATGAGGATACCGATCTCCGCGCTGCGTTTGAGCACGCTGACGATCATCACGCTGGCGATGGCGAAGCCCGCCGCCAGCAGACTGAACACCGAGATCATCAGGCTGCTGCCGGACTGGGCCCTCAGGGCGCTGAGCAGGCTGTCATTCTGGCGCATCCACGACTCCGCCTTGAGGGCCAGAGAGCCCTCCACCAGATCGGCCACCCTATTGGCCGCAAAGCGATCGTCAAGCGTCGTGGAAAAGGAGGTGACGCCTGTGCCCTTGTCCAGGAGGCTCTGGGCGGCGCGGAGGGTCGCCAGCACGGTCTGCTCGTCCAGCACGTCCTGGCCGCTATGGATGATGCCCGCCACCGTGAAGGTCTCATTCGCACCCTCGGAGGCCACGAGACGGACCCGATCGCCCAGCGCGACCCCCAGCGTCTCCCCAAGCTTGTAGCCGATGACCGCCTCCCGCGCTCCCAGCCCCAGGTACTTGCCCGCCACCAGGTCGCGACTCACGTTCATGATCCGATCCTGCTTCTCGGGCATCGCTCCGATCAGTCGCACACTGGCCTCCCGGCCCAGGTGGGTGATGAGTGCCTGTCCCGTCACGCCGGGGGAGACCACCGTGACATGGGGCAGCGAGGCGATCTCGCCCTCCAGGTAGCGCCAGTCGTCCAGGACATCCCTGGTAAACGGGCGCTTGCGCCGGTCGGACAGCACCACGGCGTCCTGCAGGGTGCCGGGCAGGACCTGGGGGGGACGCGCGTCGATCTCCGGCACCGATATCGTTACCAGTGAAATCGAGCCGGTTGTCTGCTCCACCAGGCGTCTTTGCACCCCGTAGATCAGGGAGCTGATGAAGATCACCAGAATCACGGCTACCGCGACCCCGGCCACGACCAGCAGCGTCTGAGACCCCCCGGAGCGGAGGTGGCGCAGGGCCAGGCGCAACTCGAAGCTCATGGGCGCCCTCCCTCGCCCAATGGCCGCTCCGTGGGCCGTGCCCTGGCGCCCTCCTGGACCGAGGTGGGGTCGAGCACCACCGCATCTTGCTCCCTGAGGCCCGAGAGCACCACGGTGCCCTGGGCGTCGCCCTGCCCCAGCTTGACCGTACGCTTGGCGACACGCTCGTCCTCGATCACATACACCGCGGCCCCGGAGCCCTCGCGCAGCACGGCGGCGGTGGGCACTAGAAGCAGGTTCTGCTCCTGGCTGAGGATGAAGGTGGCGTCCACCGTCATACCCGACCGCAGGTTCAGCGCCGAATCCGTGGGCAGGACGGTGACTTCTACCGTGCCCCGCTGCGGGTCCGCGCGGAACCCCGTCTCGCCTACCAGGGCTTCGATGGTCCTCTCCGGCTCCACGTCGCTGACCAGCAGGACGCGTTGTCCCACGGAGACCTTGGCAAGGTCGCGCTCGTCCATCTCAACCCTCACCTCGGGGGTCTTCATCTCGGACATGAGGAGGATGGGCTGAGTGGGGCCGACGATGTCTCCGGGATAGCGGAGGACCTGCACCACCGTGCCGGCGAAGCGGGCGCGGACTTCGGTCTCCGCGACCATGGCGGCGGCGGCCTCGAAGGCCTTCTGGGCTTCTTCAATGCGCCTGCGGGCGGTCTGCACCTGCTCGGAGACCGGCTCGCTGATGGTGGCCTCGACCCGCGCCTTGCCGGATCGTCTCGCCGCCGTCAAGGAGCGCCCGGCGGCCTCGATCTCGGCGTACTGCTGACGGCGGATCTCCTCGCGCTGCGGCTCGGCCACCTGAGCCCGGCGGGCCAGGGCGCCCTGCAGTGCCTCCTGAGCGACGGCAAGATCGCTCTGTGCCCGCTCCAATTCGGTGCGCCGAGTGATTTCCAGGAGCTTGCTCTGGCGCTGGAGCTCGACGGCGGCGTTGTCGCGATCGGCCCGAGCCCGGGCCAGGTCCTGCATTGCCACCTCGGCCCGCGTCTTGAGTTGGTCCAGGGTGGCCTCGGCGATGGCCGCGTTGTCATACAGGTTCTGGTGCCGCCGCACCTCGCGCTCGGCGTCTTCCAGCGCGATCTGTGCCTGCTGCACCCGGGCGTCGGCGGCCGACTGGGCGGCCCGAGCGGACTGCAGAGCCGCGCCCGCCGTGGCGTCCGCATCCGCAAGTGACCGGGCCCGGCGTACCTCGCGCTGGGCCTGCTCCACCTGGAGCCGGGCCTGCCGCACCGCGGCCTCGACCTCGTCTTGCTGACTGCGGGTGCCGCCGGCCTCCAGCTCGTCCGCTTTCAGTCTGGCCTTGCGCAGACGGCTCTCGGCGTCCGCGATGGCGGCGTCGGATTCGGCCCGGGCCTGCCTGACCCTCGCCGACTGCGCCCCCGCGGCGGCCTGCGCCTCCTGAAGCTGCGCCCGGGCGGTGCGCACCCCCGCCGCGGCCCGCTTTGCCTCGGCGGAGACCACCTCGCCCGAGACCCTGGCCACCACGTCTCCGAGCTGCAGCGTGTCGCCCTCTCTCACCGTCAGATAGGTCAGGACGCCCGGCTGGGCGGGAGCCAGGCTGCTCTCCTGGGCTCCGATCACCCGCCCGCTGGCGGTGATCGACTGGACCACCGGTCGTCTTGTCGGGCGCACCACATCCACCGGCGCAGGCCGGTCTCTCAGGGCCATGACCGCCCCGATGGGAAACAGCAGCAAAAGGAGCCACAGGGCGCGCCGCCACCGGCGGGGTCTTGTGTTCCTCGGAGGGGCTTCACTCAAGACGGATCACCGATCGAGATACGGCGGCCAAAATCGCCACCGCACATGAATTAGGTACGGGAACGGCCGGTCCGGCGCGCCGTCAAAACCGCTGGCGTCCCTCGGGGGCGCGGTGCTATGCTGCGGCTGCAGGCGATCCCGAATACAGTCATTCAACCTCGCCCCCACAGATTCCTTGAGCGATACGGAGCCCAGATTATGTCACAGATCGGCATAGGGATGATCGGCGCCGGTTCGATCAGCAATGCGCACCTGCCCGCCATCGCGGCCAGCGAGAAGGCGAGTCTGCTTTGCATCGCCGACTTGAACCTCGACGCGGCCAGGGAGAAGGCGGAGAAGTTCGGGGCCCGGCGCACCGTCGCCGACTATAACGAGCTGCTGGCAATGGAGGATATCGACGCGGTAGTGATCGGTCTGCCCGCCGGGCTCCACGCCACGGTTGCCCTGGCCGCCCTGGAGGCCGGAAAGCATGTGATGGTGGAAAAGCCCATGGCCCGTACGCTGCAGGAGTGCGACGCCATGATCGCCGCGGCGCAGGCCGCCGACAGGGTGCTACAGGTGGCCATGGTTCGGCGCTTCGACGCCGACTGGGGCAAGCTGCGCGAGCTGGCACTGGCCGGCAAGATCGGCAGGCCCTGTCAGTGGCGGCGCATCGCCACCGGCAGCCCGCCTCAGCCTCCCTACGGCGCCTGGTACTCCGACTCCCGCTATAGCGACGGCCCGCTGTCCGAGAGCGGGGCCCACGACTTCGACTTCGTCCGCTATACCTTCGGAGAGGTCAAGTCCGTTACCGCCAGCGTCCGCCACATGGGCCTGCAGGGCGATGTGATGGACAATGGGATCGTCATCCTCGATTTTGAGAGTGGTGACTCGATGCTTTGCCAGTGGTCCTGGAGCCTGCCCCCCGGCGCGCCGGCGGGTCTCTCGGGCCAGGACATCATCGGCCCCGAGGGGGTCATCCACACCTCGCGCCGCCGCGACGACGGCGTCCACGAGTGCATCGTCCATCGCCGCGGCGGGGAGCAGGAGGTCGTCCAGTTCGAAAACCCGCGGGATGGGGCCTACTGGTTCCACGGCCAGTTTGACAACTTCGTCGAGTCCATCCGCGGCAACCAGACTCCCCGAGCCTCGGGCCTCGACGGTCGCAAGGCCCAGGAGATCGTGCTGGCGGCCTTCGAGGCCACGCGGACCGGGAGACGAGTGGACTTGCCGCTCTAGAGGCGCGGCGGCAAACCTGGCCGGCCCGGCTCCTGTCATTCTGGAGCGTCGGCGTCGCAAGCCCGGGCGGCGCAAGCTCAGGCTTGCGCCGCTTGGGCGAAGAATCTCGCTGAATGCCAGGGGATTCTTCGAGCTGCTCTTACCGGGAGCGGACGCTCTCAGAATCACATTCCCGGCGAAGACGGGATTCTCGGCCGCACCTCCAGAGCAATCCGGCGAGACCCGCCGAGGCATGCCGGGAGGAGCGGCGCGCCAGGGACACGAATAGGCCAAAGCATCGGGCAAGCTCTATCCCGGCCCCACAGACGGCCACCGGACTCAGCCGGTTCTCCGCGCGCACAGCGGGCGAGCAGGGGCGGCTCCGGGGATGAAACCCCCCGCCGAGCTTGACGTGGCGCGGGCGTTCTGAGAACATTACCTTCCGCTCTAGGGCTTCGCGAGCCGCAGGAGGGTCGTCGAGGGCAGCCGAACACGGCGGGGAGACCGGCCCGTGGGCTCGCCGGCCCCCCCAAGGACGCCCCGGCCTGGAGTGAGACTAGCGGACGGAAGACAACGCCATGCCCCTGCCAATCGTCGCCATCGTCGGTCGCGTCAATGTGGGAAAGTCGACGCTCTTTAACAGACTCGTCGGCCACCGCGTTGCCGTTGTGGAGGACTTCCCGGGCGTCACCCGAGACCGCCTGTATGCCCGGGGCGAGCTGGTGAACAGGCCGGTGATGTTCATCGACACCGGAGGGATGGTGGGTGCCGAGGGTGACCCGCTGATCTCCGAGGTCAATGACCAGGCCGTGGAGGCACTGCGCGAGGCGGATGTGCTGGTGGTGCTGGTGGACGGGCGCGAGGGCATCACGGCCCACGACCACGAGATCGCCCAGATCGTGCGTCGTAGCGGCAAGCCTCACGTCCTGGCCGCCAATAAGATGGAGCGGCCCTCCAGCGACAGCTACGACTTCTATGCCCTGCGCCTGGGCGAGCCCATCGACATCTCCGCCGAGCAGGGCTTCGGTGTCGTGGACCTCGAGGACGAGATCCTCGGGCTGCTACCTCCGGAGGAGGAAGAAGAGGAGCGCCGCGAGGGCGAGATCGCCATCGCCGTGGTGGGGCGGCCGAATGCCGGCAAGTCGGCCCTGATCAACGCGATCCTGGGCCAGAAGCGTCTGATCGTCAACGAGATGCCGGGCACCACGCGGGACGCGGTGGACACCTGGGCAGAGTACGAGGGCCGGCCGATCCGCATCGTGGACACCGCCGGCCTGCGGCGCAAGGGCAAGCGCAGCCAGGGCACGGAGTTCTTCAGCTCCCTGCGCACGCTGCGCGCCCTGGAGCGGGCCGACATCGCCCTGGTTGTGGTGGACTCCACCGAGGGGATGACGGCCCAGGACGCCCGGGTGGCTCTGGAGGCCCACGACATGGGCCGCGCCGTGATCGTGGTCTGCAACAAGTGGGACCTGGTCCTGAACACGGCTTTCCCCGACGACGAGGAAGAGCCGCTCACCGAGGCTCAGCGCAAGAGACATCTGAAGCTCATCTGGGATGATTTCCAGCGGCTGGCACGACACGAGCTGCCCTTCTTGGCCTATGCCCCCCTGCTCAAGACCTGCGCCCTGACAGGGGAGGGCGTCGAGCAGATCCTGCCCCTCTGCACGGAGGTCTTCGGCCAGTATGACAGGCGCATCGAGACGGGGCAGCTCAACCGCTGCATTCGCAAGGCCGTGGCCAAGCACCAGCCACCCAGCAAGGCGGGGCGCCCCCTGCGCATCCTGTACGCCACTCAGGTGAGCACCGGTCCGCCGACGATCGTGGTCTTCGTCAGCGATGCCAAGATCATGCACTTTTCGTATGAGCGCTATCTGCTCAACGCGATTCGCGAGGAGTTCGGGTTCGAGGGCACTCCGCTTCAGCTCATCGTTCGCGGCCGCAAGGAGAGGGACGAGTAGGTTCGGGCCCGCGGCGGGGCCGGGAGCGGCGATCGCCCCGCAGTTTCGCAGGTACCAGGAGGGAACCGTCTGTTGACGACCAGTCTGCTGTGGGCCATGGTCATTGGTTATCTGGTGGGCGGCCTGCCGGTGGGTCTGTACATCGCCCGGCTTCAGGGCGTGGACGACATCCGCAAGTACGGCAGCGGCAACATCGGCGCCAGCAACGTGCTGCGGGTGATCGGTGCCAGGGCGGGGATCGCCGTCTGGGTCATCGACTGCCTCAAGGGCGTCGTGCCGGTGCTCATCGCCCGACACGTCTTCGGCCTCGAGGGCTGGCAGCTAGGGGTCGTTTCCGCGGCGCCCGTTCTGGGGCACTGCTTCTCCATCTATCTACGCTTCTCCGGGGGGCGCGGCGTCTCCACCGCGCTGGGGTCGATGCTGGGCTTGTATTGGCCCGCGGGCGTGGCGGCCTTCGCCCTGTTCATACTGGTCGTGGCCAAGACGCGGTACATCTCGCTGGGGTCGATGCTGGGGGCCTCCAGTTGCCCGCTGTTCATGTGGTTGTTCGGCATGCACAACGGATACATGCTGGGTACGGGCACCATCGCGGCGATCGTGGTGGCAAGGCACATCCCCAATATCCAGAGGCTGGTCTCGGGTACCGAGCGGAAGCTCGGACAGAAGGAGCGTCCGGATCCAGGCGGCCCGGGCGATGGCCATGAGCAGACCGGTGGATGAGGCGCGGGGCGCGGTGATCGGTGCCGGGGCGTGGGGAACGACGCTGGCCTGGCTCATCGCCGGCCGGGGGCACCCGGTCTGTCTGTGGGCCCGGGACCCCGCACGCGCGGCGGCCATGCAGGCCGAGCGGCAAAACCACCTGCGTCTGCCGGGCACGGTCTTTCCTGAGCTGTTGAGTGCTACGGGTGATCTGGCCGAGGCTTTGGCCGGCGCGAGCTTCGCGGTGTTCGCGGTGCCTTCCGAGCACCTGCGCCGGGTGGCCCGCCTTGCCGGGAGGCACGTGGCTGCCGGGACGCTCCTCATAAGCGCGACCAAGGGGCTCGAGATCGGTTCCGGTAAGTGCATGACCGAGATACTGGTGGAGGAGACGGGTCTGGAGCCGGGACAGGTGATGGCGCTTTCCGGGCCCAATCTGTCGGGAGAGATCGCGGCGGGTGCACCGGCGGTGAGTGTTATCGCCGGGACCACCGAGGACTGCGTCCTGGCCGCCCAGGCCTTTTTGTCCACCCCCCTCTTCCGCGTCTACGCGAATTATGATATACTCGGCGTTCAAGTGTGCGGAGCACTCAAGAACGTCATCGCCATCGCGGCCGGGGTATGCGACGGGCTGGGCTACGGGGCCAACGCCAAGGCGGCCCTGGTCACCCGGGGGCTGGCGGAGATCGGCCGGCTGGGGACGCGGCTGGGGGCGCAGCGCGCGACGTTCTGGGGCGTGGCCGGCGTTGGAGACCTCCTCGCCACGTGCAACAGCTCGCTCAGCCGCAACTGGCAAGTCGGCCAGAGCCTCGCGGCGGGGCAAGCGGTGGTCACGCCTGGTTCCCCGACGGACCCGGTTGCCGAAGGGATCCCCACCACGGTGGCCACTCGGGAGTTGGCCCTGCGGGTCGGGGTCGAGGTTCCCATCACCCAGGCGCTCTATGAAGTGCTCTTCGAGGGCCGCAGGCCGTCGGATGCGGTGCACGAGCTGATGACCCGTCGCTGGCGTGCAGAGCTGGAAGACTGGCAGTAGGCAAGACATCATCACGTGGTATGCTCTCGGCTCTGCCGGAGAGCAGCGTGGGCCATTCCCATAGGGAGGGATTTCCGTGTCGATGACTTTGAATAAGCCCGATCTGGTGGAGAAGATCGCCGAAAAATCCGAGCTCAGCAAGAAGGATGCTACCGCCGCTTTGGAGGCCTTCCTCGAGGTCGTCACCGAGGCCCTCAAGAACGGCGACAAGGTGCAGTTGACCGGATTTGGCAGCTTCGAATCGCGCACCCGCAAGGAGCGCAAGGCCAAGAACCTGCAGACCGGTGCGACGATTATCGTCCCGGAGGGCAAAGTTCCAGCATTTAAGGCTGGTAAAGCTCTCAAAGATGCTGTACAATAGGTTCCGTTGACTGACCCGGCGGCGACCGCTGGCCGCGGGGATCGGTGGACGGATTTTGGTCGGGGCGTGGCGCAGTTTGGCTAGCGCGTTAGACTGGGGGTCTAAAGGTCGCCGGTTCAAGTCCGGCCGCCCCGACCACTTTTCCCCACACAACCGAATTACCGCCGCTTGTACGGAAAACGGGTCGCCGGGGTATCCCCCAATAAGGCGGCCCATTTTCGTGAATCGCTCCCCGCTCTCCTGCAGCCCGCGGGCACCGGCGGGAGCCCACAAGTCCGGAGAGGCAGGCACTTACCCGCCGATCGAGGGGTCCGGCCGAGAAGCCGGGCCTGGAGTGGAAATGTCATCCTGGAGCGCCGGCGTCACAAGCCCGGGCGGCGCAGGCGCCGCTTGGGCGAAGGGTCTCGCTCTATCCCTGGAGATTCCTCGAGCTGCTCCTACCGGGAGCGGACGCTCTCTGAATGACACTCTCGGCGAAGGCGGGGTTTTCGGCCGCACCTGTACAGGACGGGCTCGGCCGAGCCCACTCGCCACCCTTATCCCAAGAGGCGATGACCATGTCCAGCCAGTCAGCCCTGTCGGCCCAGACATACGCTCGCTACGAGAAGTACATCAATCCCGGCATAGCCGCCCTGGTCAAGTTCATGGGGCTGGAATCCGTGGAGGTGGAGGCGCAGGGCTGCTATGTCACCGACTGCGACGGGGCGCGCTACCTGGACTGTTTGGGCGGCCCCGGGGTCTTCACCATGGGCCACCGCCACCCGCGGATCGTCGAGGCGGTGCATGCCCAGATCGACCGCATGCCGCTGAGCAGCCACCTGCTGCTCAACCCCGTCACGGCCGAGCTGGCCGAGCGCATCGCGCAGATCGCCCCGGGGGAGCTGCAGTGCACGTTCTTTTGCAATTCCGGCGCCGAGGCGGTTGAGGGAGCTCTCAAGGCGGCGCGCATGCATACCGGGCGGCCGCACTACGTGGCCGCCGAGGGCGCGTTCCATGGCAAGACGTTTGGCGCCCTCAGCGCCTCCGGGCGCGAGGTGTACCGCAAGCCCTTCGAGCCGCTCCTGGAGGGCTTCTCGCACGTGCCCTTCGGGGATGCCGAGGCCCTGGCCCGGGCGGTGGACGGGCAGACGGCGGCCGTCATCCTCGAGCCCATCCAGTGCGAAGCCGGCATTCGTGTGCCTCCCGACGGCTATCTGACGGCGGCCAGGGAGATCTGTGACGCGGCGGGCGCGCTGCTGATCCTCGATGAGATTCAGACCGGCCTGGCCCGGACCGGCAAGATGTGGGCCTGTGATTGGGACGGCGTGGTGCCGGACATCATGACCATCGGCAAGGCCATCGGGGGTGGCGTCGCCCCTCTGGGCGCCTTTGTCGCCCGGCCCGAGGTGTGGGGCATCTTCTCCGAGAACCCCTACGTGCATACCACGACCTTCGGCGGCAACCCTCTGGCCTGCTCGGCCGCCCTGGCCGCCCTGGACGTCATCGCTGAGGAGGACTTGGCCGCCAGGAGTGCCCACAGGGGCGAGCAGCTCCTGGCAGGTGCCCGGACGCTGGCCGGTGAATTCCCTGATATCGTGCGGGATGTGCGTGGCCGCGGCCTGCTGGTGGGGGTCGAGTTCCCCGACAGCGACGTGGGTGGCCTGGTGATCTCCGGCCTCATGCAGCGCAAGATCCTGGCGGCCTATGCTCTGAACAATCCCGAAGTGCTACGTCTGGAGCCACCCGCCGTGATCACCGAAAGTGAGATCGAGCACGTCATCGACTGTCTCCGGGAGGCGCTCAAGCACACGGTGGAACTGATGGCGATGCTGCAGGGGTAGGCCGATTGGGCGCCGGCGAATAGTCCATCAGACCAACGGCCGTTCCCGACGCGATTCGCGCCGCCCGCCATCAGCCAAACCACGGGGCCGAGGCCCGGCATTGCCGTCGGCCTGCTCCCCCTATGCGCAATGGACTACGGCTCCGACATCGAGATCAGGCAAGCCTCGCCCCTATCCAGGCGGCGCCGGCGGCGCGCGCAACAGCAGTCCACCTGTTGCGGTTGCTTCTTGCTGGCCCTTATCCTGGTGGCCTCCGCCGTCGCCATCTACCCCTACATTCGGGCGGCACGCGACCGCCGCAATGAGATTCGGCGTGTCCGCGGCACCGAGCACCACTTCTTCCCCGCTCAGCTCGCCACGGCCAAACGAGAACACCTGCATTACCAGGTGGTCGAGCTCGTGCTCCGGCTCTCGGACCCCCAGGGGCGCGGGGTCCGTCCCAGCACCGCACCGAAGGTCTGGATACGCCACAAGGGCCAGCGGGTGGAGGGGGTCGGAGGCGGCGAGTTCGTCAGCCTACACTACGACGCCTCGAAGCAGGTATTCCGCGGAACCTGGCCGGTGCCGTGGAATGCCGAACCGGGAACCTATGTGGTGGAGACCAGGTACAAGGTTCCCGAGCCCGGCGACCTGCCGTGGGAGACGCCGGAAGAAGAGCTGCGCCGCAAACGCGCGGAACCCAAAGACGAGCCTGACTCCGTGGCGGGCGATGCGTTCTGCGTGGCGCGCACCCGCTTCGAGGTGGACAAGGTCGCGGCGCCGCCGCTGGACCCGGCACTGTGCGTGGCCACCTGGGAGCAGATCCTCCCGGGACCCGGCACGAGAATTCGGAAGCCCTCAGGCCAGATGGGCGACTGGCCGACACCCTCTGGGTGCGCGCGGCGGTCACCCAGGCCGAGCAGGAGAAGCTGACGCTGGAGAAGCCCTTTGTGGAGGCGAACTTCCGTATTCTGCCCGTCATGGCGGCCGAGGCACACCGCAGGGGCCTGAAGTTCGGGGCCTGGGCCATGGCGTACGCCACGCTGCCCACCACCACCAATTCCGGCAAGCCCGAGTACCGGTTCGCTCAGGACATCAGCCGCAGCACTCGCCAGATCAAGGACACGACCTTCGTCTCCCTGCTGGACCAGCGGCGCGTCGGGCACCTGGCCGACTTCATGGCGGCCATGCAACTGGACCCCAACGTCGACCATGTGGGTCTGGACTACATCCGCACCGAAACGGCCTACGAATTGGTGGACGGGTTCGTCAAGACGATGCCCGTGGACCTGCCCCGGGACTGGGAGCAGATGTCCAGACAGGACCGGTGGCTGTTCGTGGCCCGGCGAGTGGAGCCTCCGGGCTGCTATGAGCACCGGGGTTTCTGGGAGATGTGGAACTGGTACCGTGCCCACATGGGGGCCGAGCTGGTGGCCGAGATGCTGCGGCGCTCCCAATTGAAGAAGCCCCTGTGGACCTTCGTCCTCTCCTGGCGCCACGGTCAGGAGCACGGCCAGGACCCGTTCATGCTCACCGACGCCGGGGTGAGCATGCTGGCGCCCATGCTGTACCAGACAGACGTGGACAGGTTCAACGACTTCATCCTCAAGGAGTGGCCCCAGTACGTGCGCTCCGGACAGGTGAACCTGGTTGCCGGCGATCAGATCGACGATGTGTGGCACCAGAAGCTGGGGCCCGCCGAGATGTACCGGCGCATGGTCTCGGCGCACCTGAAGCTACTGGCGGGTGGTCGCACTCAGGGCACCTTCGTTCACGACATCTCTCGCGCGGCGGTGCGGGGCATGCTGGGCGCCTATCCCGCCACCGAGTGGGCCCTGGCGGGCGGAGCGGCTTTCAGCGTGGTGCGCCGCTCCTGGCGGGTCTACCCGCTCACGGCCGACCTCACCCTTCCCGCCGCCGCGGCGGTGGGCGCCTCCGTGCCTGTGACTTTGGCCCTGCAGGGCGTGGGCGAGCGGGCCGTCTCAGGCATCAAGATCGAGCCGATGCAGACCGAGGGCATTGAGCTCTCGCCCTCCGGCCCCCAGTCGGGCAGCGTGGGTCCCGGCCAGAGCCTGGCCGTGCCGTTCAAGGCGAGGATCACCGCAGCCAACCAGTTCCGCCAGAATCGGTTCATGGTCGCCTTCCGAGTTACCTGGCCGCAGGGCGACTACGGCGACCGGGTCCGGGAAGACCTACCCCGCGTCATCATCGTGATGAAGCACATCAAGGCCAGTTAGGCAGGAGCCGGCATGGATCTGAGGTCGTTTTTGTCGCGCAAGACCGGTCAGACACCAGGACCCGCGGACGGCACCACCACCCCCGGTCACGGGGAATTCGAGGCCGTCGCCCAGTTCTACGACCGCCTGATGCACGCCGTCCCGTACAGCCAGTGGGTGGATTACCTCGAGGCCATCTTGCGACGCTGCGATCTGAGGCCCGCCCGCACTCTGGACCTCTGCTGCGGCACCGGCAAGGTGGGCTCCTGCCTGACGGCCCGGGGCTATCCTGCCGTGGGCATTGACCTGTCGGCTCCGATGGTGGCACACTGCAAGGATCAGCGGCCGCCTTTGCCCGCGGCGGTGCAGGACGCCTCCTGCCTCGGCCTGCGGGGCGGTGTCTTCAACTTGGTCGTGTCGCTGTTTGACAGCCTCAACTACATCCTGCAGCCACAGGCTTTGAAGGCCGCCTTCGACGAGGCCTACCGGGTGCTTGGCGACGGCGGGCTGCTGGTTTTCGACCTCAACACCCAGCGGGCGCTGAGTGCCGGCCTGTTCAATCAGAGCAACCTCGACAGCGGGGCGCCGCTTCTGTACTCGTGGAAGGCAGTGTGGGATGCCAAGACGCGGATCTGTCGGGTGGACATGTGGTTCAACTGGCGAGCCGACGGGCAGGACCTGGTCTTCGAGGAGACGCACTATCAGCACGCCTACGGCAACGAGGAGATCCTCGGGATGCTGCAGGAGGCCGGCTTTTGCCGGATCCAGGCCTACCACGCATACACCTTCCGGCCTCCCACCCCATGGAGCGACCGGGTATTCTATGTTGCGGTCAAGGGGCAATGAGAAGATGCGGTACAGTCCCGCTTTCCGGACCATCACCGCCGTGTTGCTGGGGGCTTTGTGCGTTGCTCTCGTCTCCGGGTGCGGGCCGAAAACCGCCGTGGGCGCCACGGCCCAGGAGACGGCGGACAACTTCGCCGCCGCTCTGGAAGCCGGGAAGTTGGAGCTGGCTGCAACGGCCTTTGACTACGTGTCGGAGGCTCGGCGCCTGAACCCCGACTGGGACGACATTCCCGGGGGCCAGCGCGACCTGATCGTCCAGAAGCTCATCCAGGAGCGGGCCGGCGAGCTGGGGCAGTACGTACAGCGCCTGGGCTCCGGCCTCAAGGCCGGCCCGGTGGCTCAGGGCGTCTCGTCCCTGACCGGCGGCTCCGGCTCGTTGAGCATCGAGCTGCGAGAGAGCGAGGGCAAGTGGTACATCTACAACGTCTGGTGAACAGGCGTGAGACCATGGGAGGGGCCGGCCCGGGCGATCGAGGCCGCCGGTCCAAGGTTCGCTATCCTTCCGCCGCTCTGCACACCAAGACCCGGTAGCCTCCGGTGATGTCCACCGTCTCGACACTGTGGAAGAGCGGCGCGAGGTCTTTAGCAAGAGTCTTGATGCCCTGCTTGGTGCGGCCCACGATCCACAGCGTCCCGCCGGGCCTCAGCCGCGACGCGGCGTCCTGCAGAAGGGACATGGTCAGTTCCTTGCCCGCGCGGTACGGGGGATTGCACACCACCGCGTCGAAACGGCGCTCCCCCAGCACCCGGCGGGCATCGCCGGTGAGGACTTCGACATTGCCGAGTTGATAGCGGTCGCAGTTTTGCCGGGCCAGTGCGGTGGCCCGGGGGTTGACGTCCACCATGACCACCCGCGCCGCCGGCCTGTCCATGGCGGCGACGAGACCGATGAGACCGTAGCCGCAGCCCAGGTCGAGAATGTCGCCCTCGGCGGGGAGCTTGGCCCGCCGCAGGAGCAGGATGCTACCGGGGTCGGCATGCAGCTTGGAGAACACCCCGGCATCGCTGGTCATGGTCAGCGTGCGCTCACCAAGGGTGACTGAGATATCGAAGGGTTCCGAGGCTTTCTCCGGGGCGTCGGAGAAGTAGTGATCGGTGGGAGTCATGGTTCAGTTCCTGTGAGAGCAGGGTAAGGATAGGTGTACGGGATGTAACGGTCCGCCGCCGATGGCGCCGTGTGGGCGGCGGGGTCTGACGCGATGGACCGACGGTGCGGTCCGTCGCCGGGTCACCTGACGCGCGAGGTGAAGCCATGATAGTGACGCTCTGGGGGACGCGGGGATCGGTGCCTTCCCCCGGCCCGGAGACCGTGAGGTACGGTGGCAACACGGCCTGCGTCCAGGTGGCGTTGGCCGACGGCACCCAGTTAATCCTGGATGCCGGCACCGGCATCCGGCGCCTGGGGCGCCATCTCCTGGATGTCGGCGACCAGCCACCCATCGTGCTGCTCATCACCCACGCCCACTGGGACCACGTACACGGCTTCCCCTTCTTCCGCCCCGCCAACTGCCCCCAATGGCCCATCACCGTGGCCGGCTGGTCGCACTCGATCCAGGCCATCAGGGATCTCATGCACCTGCAGATGAACGGCCGGAACTATCCCCTGGAGTTCGCGAAGCTGCGCGCCGACATCGGCTTTCTGGACCTGGGACTGCGCACTACAAGGATCCGTTCCGCGGAGCTTCGCATCGGCAGTTGCTGCCATCCGGGGGGCTGTGCCTCGTATCGCATCGCCGCCGACGGTGCGGCCATGCTCCACGTCACCGACAATGAGTTGCGTCGCGGCGACCGACAGGGCGACTACAGCCGTGCCGAGTTGCTGGACCTGGCCCGGGGCGTGGACCTCATGATCCACGACGCCCAGTTCCTGCCCGAGGAACTCCCGGCCCACAGGGGCTGGGGGCATTCCAGCTACGAGGGCGCCATCGACCTGGCCGCCGAGGCGCAGGTGAAGAGACTCGTCTTGTTCCACCACGACCCGGACCGCAGCGACGATGAGGTGGACGCCATCGAGCTCAGGGCCCGAGAGTACATCATCAAGCAGGGCTACCGCCTGGAGTGCGACGCCGGAGCCGAGGGCATGCACTTTGAGCTCTGACCCGCCCCGCCGTCCTCCCGCCGTCGCGTAGGTCGGGCTTTCCACTCACATTATGCATGAACGTACTGGAGCCAGATCCCGCCGGCGAAGCTCCGCCTCAAACCGACGAGCACGGCACGGATGTTCGCCTCGGGTCGGTGCCACGCCGAGGCGGCGAGCCCGCAAGGCGGGAGGGTGGCGAACGGCGGGATTGCGGCCCCAGAACCTGCTTCAGACTGCAAGAAGTGCGCCCACTTAGGCATCTATTGCCGCGTCCGGAACCGTCGATCCCGCTCGGCGGGACCGTTCTCCCCTGCCCCGTCTCCGTCGTCTGGCGGGCAAGGGGCAGGCGGTGAAAAGCCGTTGGCCGTGCTCCCTCCCCGTCTGCGGGGAGGGCCGGGGTGGGGTCCCGGCCGTTGCGGAGCGCCGGCCGTACGGCGCCCCCCTCAATCCCCCCGCAGGCGGGGGGAGGCTCGACCCAGCGTCTCGCCACAAGTACACATGGGGGGTGAGGCGTCGTGAGTCGGCGCCCGCCCGGAACCTGCGAATCTGAGCTTCCAGCCCGCCTCCGCGCGCTTGTCGTTTGCCACGCCCGGACGACGCCTCCCGAGCACCTGCCGCTAAGGGGCTAGCCCCACGTTCCCGTTCCTGTCGGACACCGGGGAAACAGCGCATCCATCACCGCCGTCTCCCTCACTCCGAGCGGCGAATCCTCCAGGCCGTGCAACTCCGAGAAGCTGCAAAGCCCAAACAGCAATCTGACGAACTCCGCCTGGGTCAGCGAGACCTGTATACCGGCCTGCTCGGCCTCGGTGACGCTCACCATCCCCTCCCGCAGGCGCAGCACGACGCTTTGGCCGGGCAGACTGAGCGCGATATTGCCCTGGAAGTCCGCCACGATACTCCGGCTCAGACGGCGGGTCAACTCCTCGGCCACCTCGCCCAGGATGGCCGGCAGACTGAGCACCAGGATCATGTTGGAGGCGATGGCCTCGTGCATCTCGATACGACGAAAGGGCACCTCGGCGGCGGTGAGGGCCCGGCCGAGGGGCTCGTCATACGGCAGCCGGGAGACGACCCGGGCCGGGGCGGCGGGGGCGATGCGGGCCATCAGCAGGCGCAGCAGCAGGCCGGCGGCCTGGGGGCAGGAGGGGTCATAGGAAAACTGTGTGATGGTATAGCAGCTCTCGCCGGGCCGGGTTTCCAGCGGATTGTCGTTGGCGAACAGGACGCCTTTCACCTCACCGTCCAGCTCGTAGACGAAGCGCAAGAGAGCGGGGTCGGGGGAGGCGGGGTCGACGGGCGCCCTGACAACACGCGCCGGCAGCGCCGCTCCCGACCGTCCTCGGTCGAACCGGTCATTCAGGGCCGCCCGCACCTGCCAGTCTCTGGCCTCGTCGAAAGGCCGCAAGACCCCCGGTCCGCAGACCGGCTCGGGGTACGCCTCGGTGGCCGCCACCATGCCCTTCCCGCCGTGCACCTGTGTCACAAGAAACTCGGTGAACCTGCGCGGGAAGGGCTCGTAGCCGAAGCGGCTGTAGAAGTGGGTGAGGCCGCCCAGGCGTGACAGGTGATAGCCGTTCTCGCGCATCCACCCCACGGTGTCGCGCATCAGGGCCGTCCCCAGCCCGCCCCCCTGCTCGGAGGGCAGCACGGCCACATGCCCCACGTCACCCTTAAGCACCGCGCTTTGCCCCACCTGGATCCACGTATCGCCGATATGCAGGGCGGCCACGATCCGCCCCCCCTCATCCTCCATCACCCGGCATTCGTGGGGCGCCGACAGGCAAAGCGCCCGTAGCGCGGGGTAGCGCAGGTTGTCCGGCCCGATGTCGAAGGCCTCCATGGTCACCTTGAGGATCGCCTCGGCATCCTTCGCGGTACCCATGCGGAATAGGTACGCCATGTGGGGTGCCTCCTACCGCGCGGTGTGCGGTGGTCATCGTGAGCGCTGATCCCGGGCCGCGCTCGGTTGTCATCCTGAGCGTAGATCCCGCGCCGCGGGATAGCGAAGGATCTCTTCCGGCTGCGGGAGATTCTTCGAGCTGCTCCCTTCGGGAGCGGACGCTCTCAGAATGACATCAGAAGTCGAAGTTCATGATGTTGTCCTTTGTGAACCGCATCGGCTCTCCCAAAAGCACCTCATCACCCTTGACCGTGACCTCGCCCAGCCGCCCGGCGCTCATTGTCTCGCTCCCCGTCTTCAGCGAGCCGTCGCAGAGGGCCTTGGCCGCCTGGATCGTCAGGTACCCCAGG
>CAYRFY010000066.1:0-3664 GCA_964423635.1 uncultured Armatimonadia bacterium
TATCCTGTCCGCCGTGGTCGTAGCCGTTATCCGCAGTTATCCGCCGTTATCCTGTGTATCCTGTCCGCCGTGGCCGTAGCCGTTATCCGCAGTTATCCGCCGTTATCCTGTCTATCCTGTTTGCCGTGGCCGTCGCCGCTATCCTGTCTGTCCTGTGGTTGTCTGCCTGTCGGGCCGTTCCGACGTCAGCTCCAGCACCGCCGTCCGGAAACCGCTCAGCTCGACCCTGAGTGCGCCCGCCTCCACCCGGTATCTCTCCCCGCTCACCAGGTCCACCACCTCGCCGTCCCCCAGGTCCAGCTCCTTGTCCACCTTGACCCGTGCCACTATCGTCTCCTCCGCCGGGTTGTGGAGGGCCAGGTACAGCGGTCCCTGCGGGCCGCCGTACCTCTCGACGATCACGTGGGCCGGCTCTGCATGGGCGAGGGGGATCGGTTCCCAGCCGGCCTGCGCGAGCCTGGCGAAGATCGGGATATACTTGCGGTACAGCGGCCGCACGGCCTCCAGGTGGGCGAGGTTGCCGCCGTTGCCGGTCCCCGGCCAGACGCCGAAGACCAGGTTCCGTTGCATGGCTCGCTCTTTCTCGGCGAGCGGCACATCGGGGAGCAGGTAGCCGTAGTTCATGTGGCTGACGGGCTTGTGATAGGCAAGAGCGCGACAATAGCTCAGGCGCGTGGGGTCGTGGAAATGGTTGAGATCGTTGGATTCGCCGGCGCCCATGATGTCCAGCAGATGGGCGACGAAGCCGTGGGCGAAGGGGAAGGTGTTGGCGATGGTGAGCTTGCCGCGCTTGTGCATGGCCGCGGCCACCGCCTGATACAGCTCGTAGTGCGTGAAGGCCGCAAGCTGGCAGGGTTTGCCCTCACGGAAGCTGGGGATCAGCGGGATGTCGGCGGTGGCCCAGTGCTCGCGGCGGAAGTTCTCGCCATTGTCGAAGCCGCCCCATCCCAGGCTGTCCATGTAGGCCCCGTCCACGCGGTCGTCTGTGAGGGCCGGGAGGCCCTCGTAGTCGAACCACAGGGTCGCCCGGTTTGGTGCGGGCAGCTCCGGGTCGCCGTTGCAGTTGACCGTCACCCGGTCCGGCGGTGCCGCGTACACGGTGGGGGAGCCCTCATTGCCGATGTAGCTGTTTAGCAGCGCCCGGGCGATCTCGGCGTCCGGCAGGCCCCTGGGCTGGACGAAGGGATAGTCGGTCAGCACGTCCATGGACTGCCGCGCCCGCTGGGCGACTCGCTGCATGAAGGCCGCGATGTCCGGTCGCCCCTCTGCGTCCCACTCCTTCGTCTGCTGCCACAGCGCGTTTTGCTCGGCATAGGTCAGCGAGTAGGCCCCATGGGTATCGTCGAAGGCCACGCGGTCCTCGGAGAAGGGCTCCTGCTCGTGGAGGACGAGGCCGAAGTCTTCAGGGCGAGAGACTTCGGGGCTGACCCACAGGTGCCAGATCCCCTCGCGGTCCACTCGCTTGCGGAAGAACTCAGGGTAGGTGTCGTAGTAGCTCTGGGTGGCACTGCGGAAGCCCCATTCCGGCCGGGGTAGGCGGCCGAGGCAGAAGCGGAAGTCGGCGCTGGAAGGGAACTTGCTGGTAGCCGGGGATAGGCCAAGCTCGACGCGCACCGCCAGGAACCTGGCCTGTGGCGTGTGGTCGAGGTGGAAGGCCATGAGGCGGGGTTCATCCAGCGGCCGCGAGAGCACCAGGCCCGCGTCGGGTCCGGCCACGGAGGCCCAGGGATAGGTTGAGACCAGGTGCGTGCCGTAGCGTCCCGGACTGGGGTACTGGGCGCAGTTGTGGTAGCGGCCTGCGGCGCCGACCTCTCTGGCGCGCAGCAGGTCGTCGCCCCATTGCCAACCCGTGGCGTCCAGGGGCAGGGCCCATACCAGCACGAGGGCGCGGTCCGCGCCGGTGGTGTCACTCAGTGTGCCGTGGAGTTCCACGCGGCGACCGATGGGGTGCACCTGGGCCTCGAACCGCAGGCCCAGTGCATCGCAGGCCAGCTTGAGCTCCCGAGGAGTGGAGCCCGGCAGTGCGACGAGCCGATGGTAGTCGCGCCCGGCCGCCACATCGCGTGCCCACAGCCCGCCGCAAGAGAGGCCATTGGGCGCCGGCAGCGTCCGGCCGCTGATGCGCCACGCGCGCACGATGCCCGAGGCGTCCAGGCGCAGTTGGAGGCCGTCCTCGGTACCCAGCGCCACGGCGTCCGTGGGTGGTGCCGGCCGGGACGCCGCCATGCTCTCATGCAGCGCCTTGTCCACTCCCGGTACGAGCCCCGCCAACTCTTCGGTGGGTGGCAGCTCGATGCGGATGTTGTCGAAGAGCGCACCCCGCACCGTATCGGCGGTGTCTGCACGAAAGCTCAGCGAGCCGACGCCCACCACGTCGTGGGGCAGCCAGGGGCTCTCGGCCACCACCGTGCCATCGCTGAGCTCGAGCCGGAAGCGCACACGTTCCAACTCATTGTCCACCGTGACAGTGTACCAGGTGTCCGGGAGCAGCCCGGCGGCCTCCCATCGGGGTGCCCAGGTACCGTCGTAGTCCGTCCAGACCGCAAGGGCCGTCTTGTCATACTCGAACCAGAAGCTCTGGCCCTGGGCGGCGGCGTGAGCCACCACCGTGCGATAGCCCGAGGCCTCGGCCGCCGGCTGGCAGAAATCGAAGTGCAGCTTGAAGACGCCGGGGATGGGCCGCCGCGCCGCGATGCCGACGTTGCTCCTCTCGGCACGCAGGTGGAGGGCTTTCCCCTCGCCCCGCGGCTCGAAGCCGACCGGCGTGCTGCGGGAAGGGATCCTGGAGAACACCTGCTCATCCAGCTTCCCGTCATCGAAGTCGGCGGTGATGAGGGGAGGCTGGGCGCAGCACGCGGCGGCGGAAAGAGACAGGGCAAGGGAAATGGCGAGACGCATGGTGGCTCCTAAGGTCGGTGCGAGGTAGAACGATCGGGCCCTCCCGCCACGACAGTGCCACGCTGCGATAGGGCCGGTGCGCTATGCACTCCTGGCTATGTCGGCCAGCATCGCGAGGCGGGCCTGTACCTCCGGCCGCTGCACGAACTTCAGCACCTGCTCGTCCAGTTCCTTGAGAGAGCCGCATGGCACCAGCTCCTCTCCGAACAGGTCCAGTTGGACCGGGTAGCCCTCCACCGGCACATATGCCCGGAACAGCACGTCACGGTAGTTGCGGGACGGGATGACCGTGACCATGCTCAGTTGCTGGCCGACGTTGGCCTGGAAGCCGGGCTCGATACGGAGCAGTAGGTCCCCGGCGCCAAGCTCCCGTGTGATGACCTCGGCCGCGCTCCGTAGCCGCCCCAGCACTTCCGCGTAGCCGGCTGTCCCCGCATCTCCGGTGGGAACAGCGGCGGCCAGTCGGGCCGCGAAGTCGTCTTCCGGCATCAGAGGCCCTCCAGCGACGGTAGTGTTGCGTGCCTATCCGTGAGCTCTCGCCTCCGGACCTGGCGAAGGCCTAACACAGAGACGCAGAGACACCGAGAGCGCCCGAGAACGGTACGGGAGCCGCCTCGGGGCACCCAGCGCTTGCCGCCCGTGGCTCGATCGCCGCCATCGGTCGTCATCCTGTGTGCCGTTCATCCTGTCATCTTGTCGTTATCCGCCGTGATCCTGTGTGCCGTTGATCCTGTCCATCCTGTGATCTTGTCGTTATCCGCCGCTA
>CAYRFY010000066.1:3764-16937 GCA_964423635.1 uncultured Armatimonadia bacterium
GTCCATCCTGTGATCTTGTCGTTATCCGCCGCTATCCTGTGTGCCGTTGATCCTGTCCATCCTGTGATCTTGTCGTTATCCGCCGCTATCCTGTGTGCCGTTGATCCTGTCCATCCTGTGATCTTGTCGTTATCCGCCGCTATCCTGTGTGCCGTTGATCCCGTCTATCCTGTGATCTTGTCGTCGCCGTTGCCGCCGCCTACTCCCCCCAGAACCCCTGACAGGCCCCGAAGAAGAACGTGTCGATCTGCTCTTGCGACAGGCCCAGAACGTTGCCGAGCAGGTCCAGGTCCTTGCGCACGTGCACCGGGGCATTCTCCGCAAGCGACGCCGGATTGCAGTCCACGCCGAACATCACCCGCTCCATGCCGCAGAACGGCACCGCCTTGCGCAAAGCCTCCTCGCGCCAGGCGTCCGGGGTGCCGCGGCAGGTGTCGATCCACATCTGACAGTCCTCGGTCTTGTAGTGCGCCCCGGCCCGGAAGCGCCCGAACACCGCGATGCACTCGTCCACCCAGGGCCAGCCGATGTGGGCCAGAGAAAACCTCAGCCCCGGATAGTTGATGAGCGCCTCGTACAGCACCGGGCGGCAGAAGCGCGAGCTGTCCCCAAAGCCATAGAGGATCCCGGAGTGGAACTGGATCGGCCTGCCCAGCTCCTGCATCTTGGCATAGATCGGAGCCGGAACCTCCTCGCACGGCGACCAGTGGTCGGGGATCATCTTCACCCCGCGCAGGCCCAGCTCCGCGATGCCGCGCTCGATCTCCTCCACCATGCCCTCGGCCCGGGGGTTGGCGAAGATCAGGCCGTAGATCCTGGCCGGGTCGGCGCTCTGTACCGCCGCGACGTGCTCGACCACCTCGCGCACCTCGGCCTGAGTCACCGCCTCATCGGCGGCCTTCCCGCGCCCCGGGTAACGCGAGAACAGGTTGATGCGCTCCACTTTGGCGGCGTCCATCTGCTGCAGTACGAAGGCTCCCGTCTCGTCGCCACGTAGGTGGCAGTGGCAGTCCCAGACGCGCATGAATAGCGCCTCCCTCGTGTCGATTGTGGTCCGGAGACAGTGAATCTTCTCAGCAAGGGGAAGGGGACCTCCCTGTGTGGGAAACACGGCGGCGAAGGGCCTACCATGCAGACAGAGCCCGGCGGCGAACGCCGGGAGAACCAGATGACGGCGGATGGCTGGGCCGGGGGCACAGAACATGTGCTCCCGGCGCCTCAGCTATCCGCCGTCGATCTTATTGCCTCTGCGGTCGATCGTTGCCGTTACGCGCCGGTCAGCAACTTGCGGCGCGCGGCCTTCAGCCACTTGGCCTCCCTGGGAAACCGGTCGAAGTCCTCCAGGTCCGACAGCAGCTTCCCGTCGGGGTCGATATCCAGGGTCTGCAGCAGTGCCATGTCCTGCAGAGACTCGGCGAACACCTGGCCGCGAATGGACTCCACCGGCCCCTCGGGTCCCGGGTAGACCAGGAATGTGTCGCCATAGGCCCAGTTGGGCCACTGCAGGCCGTCGGTCACCGTGTAGGGGTCGATCAACTGGCGGGTCTGGCTCTTGTACCAGTAGTTGAAGCCCCAGTGCAAGAAGCCCAGGCGCTGGAAGCGGTAGAACAGCCAGCCGGCCATGCGGATCTTGGCAAGGGGCGTGTCCAGCAGGCGATTGAGGAACCGCCCCCGGGGGCCACAGCAGAAGTACGTCCAGCTCGCGATGCCCTCCTCCCAGTACTGCCGGGTAACCGAGATCGAGGGAATCGGCATGTCGGTGAGGCCCTGGCGGCCGTACTCGATCTCCGACAGCGCATCCATCGTGGGCATCCACGGCGCCAGCTCGGTCAGCAGCGCCCGGGCGGCCCTGTAGTTCTCCAGGTGCTCCGCACCGTGAGGCTCGTCGGACACGTGATAGAAGGACTTATCCAACAGCTTCTTGCTCTTCAGGAAGCTGTGGAACTCCGGGAGCAACTGGGAAAGAAACTCCCGGTAGGTCTCGGAGGTGGCCCCGGTCTCGGCGGGCCACAGAAGCTCCTCGGTCTGTCCCTGGCCGTCGTAGACCCGGATCGCGTGCTTCACGCCCCATTGGGTGAACAGGTGGGGCCACTCGAAGCGCTCGATGCCGCACCGTCTGGCCAAAGCCACCCATTTGGCCACATCGGTCCAGTCGAAGCTGTACTTGCCGGCCTTCTTCGTTACATGCAGAAGCTGGGTGGGCCGCTTGACGCCGTCGGTGGGGGGAGTGAGAAGCGGGGTGAGGAGCGTGTCGAAGCCGTGCCCGGAGTACACTGCCAGGTACTCGCCCAGCATGTTCCACAGGCCCTTGGACCACGGTTCCAGGTGGTACCAGTCACAGAGAGCATCGGCGTAGAACCACTGGGTAACCGGGAAGTCGCGACGCGGCTGGATCACCACTTCCGACAGGCGCAGCCTGACGGTCAGCGCCGTGGTCTCCTCGCCCACCTGGACGTGCACCGGAAGCTCTCGCTCGCCGGGTGCGGCTTCCGGGTCAACGTGCACAGTGACCCAGAAGACCTGGGTCTCTCCGGGAGCGACCACCGCCTGAGCATCCGGAAACAGCGGATCGGGCACGTATCCGGGGATGTCGCCTACGCCGTCTCGCTCTTCCGGCGGGGTGCCGGTATTGTGGTGTGGTACCGGCACGCAACCCACGCGGCGCAGCATGGCCTGCACTCCGTCGGCATCCCCCACCCGCGCAGAGGCCTCCGCCGTCTGCAGCTCGTCGGTGTTGTGGACGCAGACCTGAAACGAGGCCTTCTCACCCCGGGCCAGGAGCATCCGCAGCTTGCTCTTCCGCTGGGGCGGGCCGGCGGGGAAGTGGCGCCGCAGTGAGTTCGAGAGCCAGCATTGCACGGGCATGGTCGTGCCTCCAGTCGGGCGCCCAAGCGCCCCATTGCTCGGTTGGCCTGCAGGTTACCACGTTCGCTGCGGGCATGCAATTGACGGGGAGGCTAAGGTGTCGTGCGGCCTCCGGGGCCTCTGGGCCGGGCGGCACTGGATGCCTCTGCGGGCACACTTCCTGACATCTGTGGCAAGTCCCGGGGCCGCAGTCTCGCCGTTCGTGAGCGTCCCGCAGGGCGGGATCTTCGCCTGGCCGTGGCACCGCCCCGAGATGAACCTCCGCGCCGTGCTCCTCGGTTTGGGCCGCGGCCTCGCTAGGTGGGCGCCTGGCCGGGGTCCTCGAGGATCCGCCGGACCGTGGCGGTCAACTCCTTGAGGGAGAACGGCTTCAGCAGACAGATGGCGGCCCCCGCGCCCACTAGCTCGTCGTGGACGCCGGCGTCGATGCTGCCGGTCATGATGATGACCGGCGGGGGATGGGGGAGCGCCCTGGCCTGATCGAGGACCTCGCGGCCGCCGCCGCCCGGCATGAGCAGGTCGGAGATCACGATGTCGGGAGGATCTCCGCGCAGCGCCGCAATGGCCTCGGAGGTGCCGGCCACCGCGGTCACCTCGTAGCCACTCCGGGTGAGAAACTGCGAGAGTATGGACCGGGAGCCCTCCTCGTCCTCGGCCAGCAGGACTCGCCCGGCGGCCTCGGGGGCAGAAGTGGCCCGGTCCTCGGAGGTCGCCGGCGCCCGCTGTGTGGCCTCCTCGACAGCATCGCCGGGGGCCGGGGGCGTCTGCCCATCTCCCTCCCCGGCGATGGGCAGGGACAGCTCGAAGGTTGTGCCCGCCCCCTCGCGGCTGCGAACCGTGATGGCCCCTCCGTGCGCGGCAACGATCCCGTGTGAGACCGACAGGCCAAGTCCGGTGCCGGTGGCCCGGTCGCCGTCGGGGTCGGCCTTGGTTGTGAAGAAGGGCTCGAACACATGGGGCAGGTGCTCGGCCGCGATCCCGCTGCCTGTGTCCGTGACGGTCACCTTCACCCCGGGCGTACCGTCCGGCGCTTGACCGGGTCTGGTCGCCACCGTGATGGCGCCGCCCCCGGGCATGGAATGCGCCGCGTTGAGAAGAAGGTTGATGAACACCTGCTCGATCTGTCCCAGATCGATCGCCACCGGCGGCAGGCCCGGGACATAGTCGCGATGCACCTGAATCCCACCCACCTGAAGCTGCGGCCCGGTGATGTCCAGCGCCGCATCCACCGCATGCTCGATGGCGACACAGGTGCGCTGAAGCTCGCCGCATCGCGCGAAGGTCATCAGGCTGCGACAGAGCGAAGCGCCACGTGCCGCCAGACTGGCGATCCTGGTGACAAAGGCCCGCGTGCTCTCATCCGCGGCTGCGGGCAAGGCCACCTCGGCATGCATCATCATGGCCGTGAGCATGTTGTTGAAGTCGTGGGCCACCCCGGCGGCCAGTTCGCCCACCGCCGCCAGTCGCTGGGCCTGCGCCGCCTGCTTGCGCTCCGTGATGTCGTTGAGGATGACCAGGGTCCCGATGAGATCGCCGCCCACGGTGTGGACGTTCTCCATCTGCACGGCGTACTCCCGACGCCCATCGGTTGTGTCACATGCCAGGTCCAGGGAGTGGCTGCCCTGAGGCGCGCCACTCAGCTCGGCCAAAGGCGCGACCAGCCACGGGAAAGCATCCACGGTCGATAGCGTGCCGTAGTAGTGCGAGACCGGTTCGCGCGCCCCCAGAAACAGGCGAGCCGCGGCGTCGTTGATGGCGTCAACCTTCCCGTCACTGTCGAGAAGCAGCGCCGGATTAGGCTGGCTGGCGAAGAGCATGAGGTACTTGTTCTTCTCATGCGTCAGCGCGCGGGTGGTCTCCTGCATCTCGGCGATCGAGTGCCGGTCGCCCACCTCGAGCCACTCCGTGCAGAACCCCAGTTCCGTCCGGTCGAAAAACCCGTTGATACACTGGGCGGCCCAGGCGCGATCGAGTTTCGCGGCGAGGGGCTGGTCCAGCAGGTCCAGGTAGGCCCGGCGATAGTACTTCATCAGGGCGAGGAACAGTGTCACCGACACCCCGCGCCTGCGGTGCGCTCTGGCCTCCAGAACACCGAAGGCGCAGGCCGCGTCGTTGTTTAGGTTCACATCCGCCGACAGCTCTTCCTGCACGTTGGGGCCGCGCACGAACTGCGCCAGCGACTCCCCCAGACCCCTGATCGACGCCCGCCATGCCTCGCGCAGGGAGGCCGCGGTCGGGGCGAAGCCCGTCTGGCGGCCGTACTGGATGACTCGCTCAAGCAGCCACTCCTCGCTGCTTGCCACTACCTCGACGAGATCCTCTGCACACCCCACGGGCGGACCTCCCGGTGCCACGAATCCACAGGCGGTATCCGGCTCTCCAAACACTTCACCGGTGTGCAGAGAATAGCGGAATTCCGACGTGCTGTCCAGGCGGCGACATCTCCGTGTCGGCTCCCGGCACGCTCGCGGCCGCACCGACAGGAGGCCCGCAGGTGAAGCTCGAGCCGCCGGTGAATCAGGTGTGCGAACCCCTCCCGAGGCCTCTGAACATGTCTGTATTGCCACTGCTTGCCCTTGCACTGCTCGGGCCCTGCATTCTCGCGGAGCCCGCCGCACAGTTGGCCCCACTACAAGTCCGCTTCCGCGGCCTGGATCTGGATACCGACGGCATCGTGGAGATCCGCCGAGTCTGGAGCCTGGGCCTCGATCGGGACCCGGCCGTCGCCTCCGGCGGTACGGTGCTGATCGTCGTTTCACCGGCGCTCCTGGCCCCTCCGGGGCCGGGTGAGGCCGACGGGCCGTTGGAGCAGGCGCTGGCCACTCACGCCGATGACCTCGCCGCCGAGGGCCGGCGGGTGCGGGTAGTGGCCATGGACGTCTACGATGGGCCTGTCCACCAGGACGGGCGCACCTTGCTGGCCATGCGCAGGTATGTGCTGGCGGTGAGGAAGGCCTGCCCCGACCTGGCCGGCGTCACCTTGATCGGGAGCTTCCCGGAGGCTATGTTGGTGCGGCAGTACAACTGGCGTCAGAGGCAGAAGACCACACTGCACGCCGGTGAGCCGGGGGAGCAGAGCTTCGGCGACCGCGAGGTGTGTCGGCTGCGGTCCCGGGCGGAGCTGGTCGCCGGGCGCAGCGACCTGCCCCTTGCCGACCTCGACGGCAACTGGGAGGCCCTGTACCGCCGAGACCCCGAGGAGCTGCCCTGGGTGCTGGCGGTGTACCCGGAGCTGGAGCCCCCTGCGGGCGCCGAGGTGGAGGGCGACTGGCCCATCGGCGGTCCGACCGCTCACTACGAGACCGGGACCGACCGTTTCGAGGACTTCTTCTTCATACAAGACGGGCAGTACGACCTCGGCCGGCCCGGCGAGGGCCTCGTCGACCTCGCTTTGGCCGCTGATGTGCGCGACGGAGAGTGCGCAGAGGCCGACCTCACGCTCCCCAACCCCCTGGCGCGGCCCGACATCAGCGTCTCGCGCATCGACACCACTCATGTGGCCCTGCGCCCCGGGCGGGCGACCGTCGGCCGGCAGGGGGAGGGGCTCCTGGACGAAGGCGGCCTGCCGCGGGAGGTGGTCTTCGCCTCCTCCGAGGTCACGCCCCGGGGAACCGACGTCTGGGAGCAGGACCCGGAGCTGGCGGTCCGCCTGCTGTGCGAGTATCTGGAGCGTGTCCACCGCTACCGCCGGGGTGACTTCGACCGCCACCTGCGGCCCGCTTCCGCGGCTTTTGAGCTGGGCAGCCTCATGCCCGAGCTGCGGCAGGCCAAAGGCGCATGGGCCGACACGGACGCCACGCAAGACGACCTTCAGGGGGAGGCGGCCACGCTGGATCAGGTGGTCCGCTGGCTGCAACGCCCGGCGGTCCTGAGAGCCCTCGCCGCCCACAGCGACCCGTGGGGCGCCAACTTCGCCAAAGCGGAGAGCCCGGTGCTGGCCGAGGTCTGCGGCGGCCGGGCCTGGTCGTGGGTGCGCGAGGACCGCAGGCTCGTGCCCACGCTGGGAAGCACCGGAAAGCTCGATTTCCCCGTACTGCGAACGCTCTGGCAAAACGGGGCGCTCCCCGACAGCGGCAGCTTCTACCTCCACTCCGGCTGCGAGAGTATGATGCCGGCCGGCTGCCTCACCAGGCCCTTCAACGACCCCGCCTATGCCCACTGGCAGGGGGCGGAGAGCCTGCTGTTCTACGGCAAGGGCCTGGCACTGGTGGGCCGCTCCAAGGTCTTCTACGACTTCCCCCGGGAGTTCGCCACGCAATTGGGGGAGGGCAAGAGCTTCGGCGATGCCTGGCGCCATTACTACGAAGTCGAGGCGGCGGCCACCGATGTGACCGAGGTCGGCGGTGGGATCGGGCGCAAGCGGGCGTACTTCTGGGGCGTCATCGGGGATTGGACGCTAACGCTGCGGGGCGGCTAGCTGCGGACAGGGACCCGACAAGGTGGCGTTCCGACCCTTGCAGGAGCACACAAAGCGCGACACGCCCCGGCCTACCGGGGCGTGTCGCGTTCATCCGCGGGGCCGTCGTGCCCTACTGTGTGGAACTGATCGCCAGCAGCGGGTCCCAGTTATTATTGGCCAGGAAGGTCTCGGTCTTCACGAACTTAACGTGCCCATCCACGAACGCCACGTTGAGCCCCCCATTGTGCCATGGGTAGGTGTGCTCCCCGAGCCTGCCCAGCAGGTATAGGCCTCTGCCGTCGGTCCCCGTGGCATTCCAATTCGGGTCACCGGAGAGCCAGTGCTGATACCACGCGTTGTCGCTTTCGAGAATCAGCGCGAGCTTGGCCGGCTGCATGATGGCCGAATCGGAGATGGGGAACTGCAGCGCATTGCCGTCACGAGCGGTGCCTTCGGGCCACGACCAGCCGTGGCACATGTTCATCTGGTAGCGGGTGCCCTGAAGCGACGAGCTGACATCCGCGGTGGTGGCGCTGGGGCACTCGAAGAGTTGGCGGTTCTTCACGTAGGGCTCGATGACTTCCGCCCAGATCCGGCGGGGAAAGGTGCCGTTGTGGTCGTTGTAGACGGCCGGGAAGCGTTGGTCGTTATCCTGCACGTACATGAGGACGGCCAGGGCGATCTGCTTCTCATTGGCCTGGCAACTGGCCTGTCGCGCCTTCTCGCGAGCGCGGGCGAAGACGGGGAACAAGATCGCCGCAAGGATGGCGATGATGGCGATCACCACGAGCAGTTCGATCAGCGTGAACCCTCTGCGCATCTCTGGACTTCCTTTCTGTTCCTGATGGCCGAATCTGATCGGGGACTGTCCACATCAATATGGATGCTGCCCCCTGACCCACAGCGACGGTGCGCCGACCTAAAAACCCAGATGCATCTTACATCATGATGGATAGAAGATGCAACTAAAGGCTACATGTGGAAAACTTCATATATAGCCTGGCCGTTGGCGGGCCCGGTGCCACCGCAACTCCTGAGCCTGTCGGCCGAATCCCCTCGCGCCCTCGGATGCGCACGGGCGAGTGACATCCCGGGGGCAAAGGCGTCGTCAATCCTGCGGCAATACGTTCGCAAGACCATGACGAGACTCTTTCTACGCGTTTCGAGCTACGGTAACGAGGTACGTAGGCGGCCCAACTGGCTTCGCCGACAGGCTCTCCTGGCGTCGCAGGAACCGTTGACTATCCGGCCTTGGGCAGGGTATACTATAGGACAGGTGGAGTGGGGGCGACTGGTTTCGACGGAGAGGATGGAACGGCGAAGCTGCGAGCCGAGATCCCCGTATCCTCGTAAAACACGGGAACCAATAGACGCCAACCAACCATTGGCATTGGCCGCTTAGTCGGCCGTGTCCCCCGGAGCTATCCGATCAGCTCCGGTCCGGACATCAGCTAGGTCGGATACCCAGACCATAACCGCCTGCTAAAGGGTCGGGGAACTAAGAAGCGGGCTAGCCGGGGCAAAGCTTTGCGCCTGAGAGTTGCTCCGGCGAAGATCACTCGGGCGCTACGCTCGTAGATGCGGCGTTGGTCCCCTTTTCGGACGCGGGTTCAATTCCCGCCGCCTCCACCATACATTTCCAGCTCCGGCCTTCCGCCGCCAAGGTGGCGTGTTCTCATGGAGCAGGCGCCCGGTGCCTCCAGGCTCGACAGACGCTGGGCCAAACCCGTTGCTCTGGCAGTCCTGGTGGCTGTGGCAAGTGCGGCGCTGGCCTATGTGGTAACGTTACTGCCGGTGGGGCGGACACCTGAGGCCCGACAGGCGGTGGCGGGGGTGGTCATGATGTGCTGCAGTGTGGCGGGCTTCGCCTGGGTCGTGGTGGTTGCCTTTGATGTGTTCGACGTCGAGGCCGGGTCCCGTCAGAACTAGCTGATCCCCCCACTCGCAATCGTGCCCACGGAGGCAGCAACGGACTTCGGGGGAGCACTGAAGATGGGCTGGTTCATTAGACCTCTCGCGATCTTCCTCTTGCTCGGCGCCGTGACACATTGCGGCGCCGAGCCTGCTGTGAGTATTGTCGTCTGCGGCCGGCGGCTGACCGGTGACGCCGCCCCCTACTTCTCGGGGCTGACGCTGCTGGCGCCCGTGGCACGCTGTGCGCAGCTCGCCGGTGCCGAGAGCACGCAAAGCGGCGATACCCTCACGCTTGTTTCCGCCACCGGGCAGACCGTCCGCCTCATCGCCGGGTCGAAGAAGATGACCGTCGGCGATACCGTGGTACAGCTACCTCTGGTTGCCCTGAAACGCAATGGAGTGATCTACTCGCCGATCTCCGCGGTGCTGGAGGCCCTCGGTTGCCGGGTGGCCTGGTCCAAGGCCTCTCGCACCCTGTACGCCAATGGCGTATTGCTTGACGTGGCCGTGCTCGCCGGCCCGGCGGGAGCCGCCGTGCGCCTCCGGACATCCACTCCCATTGCCCCCTCGGCGGAGTTCCTCGACGGGCCGCCCCGGTACTACGTCGATCTGCGGGGCATCACGGCGCCGGCGGGTGATGAGCTCCGGCATATCTTCACAGGGCGCCTGATGCGGGTCAGAACCGGGCAAGGCGGCGATGGGATCAAGTCCGTTAGGGTCGTGGCCGATGTGACGGACAAACTCGGCGCCCGCTGGGACGCCCACTCTCCGATCTCCGGAGCCCTTATCCTGGGGCGGCAGTCCGATGAGCTGCTTCCCGTGGAGCGTAACTTCCCGCGGATCACGGGGGTCTCATGCCGGCAGCCGGCGGCAGGCCAAGAGCGGCTGCAGGTGACCCTGGACTGGCCTGTGGAGGCCGGCTGGGACCTGGAAGTCGGGCCGCCGCGCATCACCCTCTCCTTTCCCGAGGTGGTGAACCGGGCCGGCAACAGCGACCTGCCTATCAACGGTGAGTTCGTGGATCGCGTCACCGTGCATACCCAGCAATCGCCGCCCGCCACCACCGTGACCGCCTACCTCAAGGAACTCATCCAGTTCGATGTGCGGCGCGTGGAAGGCGGCGGGGCCGACATCCTCTTCCGCCGCGAGCGGCTGAGCGACAAGTGCGTGGTGCTCGACCCGGGCCATGGAGGAAAGGACGACGGCGCCCGCGGGAAGGTCCTCAAGGAGAAGGACGTCAACCTCGATGTGGCGGTCCGCGCCTCCCGCCGCTTGCAGGAGCTGGGAGCCAAAGCCTATCTCACTCGGTCGGACGACACCTTCGTGGACCTCCATGACCGACCCCGGGCCGCCCGGCAGGTGGGGGCGGACATGTTTGTCAGCATCCACTGCAACGCCATGCCCAAACGCAACCAGGGCGTGGGTACCGAGACCTTCTACCACTGGCGCGAGAGCAAGTGCCTGGCCTACCTGACCCAGACGGCATTGGTGAACTGCCTCAAGAGGCCCGACCGCGGCGTGAAGCACGCACGGTTCGTGGTCATCCGCGAGGCCAAGATGCCCGCGATTCTGGCGGAACTCCTGTTTCTCAATAGCGACAAGGAGGAAGCCATGCTTCAGCAGGACGAAACCCGCGAGGCGGCCGCCTTTGCCATTGTGGAGGGCCTGCGCCAGTATGTGGAAGGTAGTGGCACGGCACCTCGCGAATTGGAGGGCGGCGCCGGACTCACGCGGTTGGGAGCCCTGCCGGAGGCCGCTTCGCCCGTCTTCTGAGCCACTCTTGTGCCGCCGGCGATGTTTGCTCCCACGGACCTGCGTCGCCGCCGCCTCGTGCCGGACCCTCGAGTCGGACCCCATGAACCGAAAGGACGAGTGCTTTGATCCGTGAAGACGGCAGGGGCAATAGCGACCTGCGTGAGTGCCGATTTCTGGTGGGTGTTAACAAGTATGCCGAGGGGTCTTGCCTGATCTCCATGGGGCATACCAAAGTACATATCACCGCCTCCATCGAGGACCGGGTGCCCCGCTGGATGCTGGACAGCGGCAACGGCTGGATCACCGCCGAGTACGGAATGCTGCCCCGGGCCACGGGTGACCGCACCCCGCGCGAGGCCTCCACAGGTAAGCAGGGCGGCCGCACCCTGGAGATTCAACGGCTCATCGGCCGTTGTCTGCGCGCCAGTTGCGACACCGCCGCCCTCGGGCAGCGCACCATCACCATCGACTGCGATGTGATCCAGGCCGACGGCGGCACCCGCACGGCCTCCATCACCGGCGCCTACGTGGCGCTCGCTCAGGCCTGCAAACACCTGGAGAAAAAGAAGCTGCTCAAGCGCAATCCGCTGCGCCAGCAGGTGGCCGCCATCTCCGTGGGCATTGTGTCCGGAGAGGTACTGCTGGACCTGGCCTACAGCGAGGACTGCCGGGCCGGGACGGACCTGAATCTGGCCATGACCAACGACGGCCGGGTCATCGAGATCCAGGGCACGGCGGAGGGCGAGCCGTTCTCCCTGCAGCAGCTCAATGATATGATCGCCGTCGGCCAGAAGGGCATCGGCGAGCTGTTTGAAAAGCAGAAAGAAGCCATCGCCAAGTTCACCGACTAGCGCGGTCGCTGCCTTTTTGGCCTCCGCCCGCCATCGAAGAGCGGCGGGCGAGAGACCGGCGGCCGTCCGGCCTGCCCGTGTCGCCGCCGAGCGAGACGCGGGCTCGGCGCCACCGACGTCACACCGCTGCGCACCGAAATAGGGGAGGGATCCCATGCAGTACCGGAAGCTGGGCTCAAGCGATATCGAGGTCTCTGTGATCGGGTTCGGATGCTGGGCGATGGGGAAGGCCTTCTGGGGTGAAGACGTTGTCGACGACGAGACCATGGCGGCCGTCGACCGCGCCATCGAGCTGGACCTGCGCTTCTTCGACACCGCCCAGGCCTACGGCTGCGGGCACTCGGAGCGGGTGCTGGGCAAGGCGCTGGCCAGGCACGACCGCAAGAACGTGGTCATCGCCACCAAGACCGGCCTGTCGTGGGATCAGGCCGGGAAGATCGGCAACGACAGCTCGCCGGAGTATGTGCTGCGCTCCTGCGACGAGAGCCTGGAGCGCCTGGGCACCGACTATCTGGACCTGCTGCAGGTGCACTGGCCCGACAAGAACGTGCCCATCGCCGAGACGGCCGACGCCATGCGTCAACTGTACGAGGCCAAGAAGATCCGGAGCGTCGGCGTATCGAACTACTCCGTGGAGCAGATGGAGCAGTTCATGGCCGTCTGTCCGCTGCATTCCCTCCAGCCGCCCTACAGCATGATCCGTCGCGACATCGAGGCGGAGATTCTGCCCTTCTGCCGGGAGCACAACATCGGCGTGCTGGCCTATAGCCCCATGGCGCGCGGCCTGCTCACCGGACGCTACGACGAGACCGCCACCTTCCCGCCCTCGGACGCCAGGTCCGGCGACGCCCTGTGGCAGGGCGAGAGGCTGGCCAGGAACGTGGCCGCCGTGGCCGAGATGCGCAAGCTGGCCGAGGCGGCCGGGAAGACCATGGCGCAGATGGCACTGGCCTGGGTCACCAGCCAACCCGGACTGAGCAGCGCCCTGGCCGGGGCCAAACGCCCCAGTCAGATCGAGGAGACCGCTGCAGCCGGCGAGTGGGCCCTGGATGCCGATCTGCTGGCCAAGATCGACGAGATCATCCGGCGCCACAAAGCAGGCTAGGCCCCGATGAGCACCCGCATCGTGGTCGCCACATCCAACAAGGGCAAGCAGGCCGAGATCGCCCAGTTGCTGCAGGGCATGGACGCCGAGGTGCTCTGTCTGGCCGACTTCCCCCGGGCTCCGGAGGTCGACGAGCCCTACGAGACCTTCGCCGCCAACTCCGCCCACAAAGCCACGGTGACGGCCCGAGCTCTCGGCCTGCCCGCCCTGGCCGATGACAGCGGACTGCAGGTGGATGCCCTTCACGGGGCGCCGGGGGTGCGATCCGCACGGGTCGCCGGCTC
>CAYRFY010000066.1:16947-18225 GCA_964423635.1 uncultured Armatimonadia bacterium
CTTGCCCAACTACGCCACGTGCCGCCCCCCTGTCGCCGGGCGCGCTTTGTCTGCGCCCTGGCGTTGGCCTCGCCGGACGGACTGCTGGGGGAGTGGGAAGGTGTCGTGGAGGGGCTCATCATCGACACCCCCACCGGGGAAGATGGGTTCGGCTACGATCCTGTGTTCTACTATCCCCCCGCGGACATGACCTTCGCCCAGATGTCCCGCGAGCAAAAGAGCGCGGTCAGTCATCGTGGAAAGGCCCTGCGAGAGTTTCGCAGGGCCTTTCCTCACCTCAATCTGACTTCGCCTGGTGCCTAACCCAGCGGTTGCTCGCGGCGATCCAGTGCCACCCAGTTGCCCGCGGCGGCCAGCTTGTGCAGGGTCGGGAGCAGGGCGCTGTCACTCTTGGTCTCCTTGCTCCATCCGATGACCTCGCCGGGCTTGGCCTTGTGGACCGGCTTGTCATCCTCCGCCGACAGAGGCCCCACGTACTGCTCCATCGCGAAGGTCTCCCGCGCGTACACATCCACCGGCAGATCGCCGGTGATCTCGAAAGTCGTTGCCTGCGACCGGTACCCCGCCTTGGTGACCATGACCTCCACCTCGACCAGGTCGTCCCAGCCGTAAGTCACCACCGTGAACTCGCCCACGATCCAGTTGGCCAGGAAACCCCGCCAGGTCTCGGGGAAGCCGTCATCGAGGGCCACGAAGTCCCACGCGGTCTTCTCGCGCTGGGCGACGCCGTCCACCCACACCGTGGCCTCTCCCAGAGCGTAGCCATCCAGGTCGGAGACGTTGAGCACGAAGGTCACATAGTGGTAGACCGGACTGGGTGTGTAGTCGTCGAAATGCCGTGGCCGATGGTTGCTGTCGCAACCTGCGAGGATGAGGGGCAGGGCGATACAGGCGCCCAGCATCAGTGCCGTCCCCCTGCCAAGTGCCGGGCGCGAGGACCCACCGATGCCGCCGCCGATCGGGTGCCTGTTTGCCATCTGTCTCGCCTCCTTCGAAGTGCGTCGAATACTGTTCCAAGTAGTATTGCTACTACATTCTATAGTAGTAGACGCAACCCGTCAACCCTTTGTTCCCCCGGTCAGTCGGTTTTTTCTCCATTCCCCTCTGGCGCCCGGACAGAGGCTCCACATCGCAGCCCCGCCGAAAAGTCCACTTTCGCATGGGAGTGTCATTCTGAGAGCCTCCGCTCCCGGAGGCAGCAGCTCGAAGAATCTCCCGGCATCCAACGAGATCCTTCGCTATCTCGCTGCGCGAGATTGACGCTCAGAATGACGTTTT
>CAYRFY010000067.1:0-3898 GCA_964423635.1 uncultured Armatimonadia bacterium
AGTGTGCAGCCGGTGCGACGCGAAGCGTCGCCCGCACACCCGGCCCGGTCGTCTGGCACAACCCTCACACCACCCGCTCCTACGGCAATAGCACGTCCGCGTCCTGCTCGATCACCTTCGTGATGGCCGCCTGGCACTCGTCTGTAAGCGGGTAGTCAAGATAGCTCTCCCACGAACCAAAGATCCCCATGTCCACCAGGAGCTTCTTGAGGCCCGAGAGCCAGCAGGAGATGCTCTCCCCGCCGTACACGTCGTACATCATGCGGTTCATGCGGGCCTGGAGGGCCTCTGCCTTGGCGATGTCGCCCGCGGCCACGGCCGCGATGATCTGCCCCGCCAGGTACCCGTTGAAGATTCCGCCCCCCAGCAGGAGACCGTCGTAGCCGGCCTGCAGGTACTCCACACAGTGGAACTCGTCGCCATCCAGGAGCATCAGCTCGGGGCGCTTGTCCCGGGCGGCCAGCGCGATGTCGCGGCGCTCCGGAGTGGCCGAGCTGTCCTTGACCATCACCACATTGCCCTGGGCGTAGAGGGTGTCCAGCGCATCGTCAGGAACCACCACCGCGCCGCCCCGGCCCCGGTCGTAGATGCCCACCGGCAGGGGGCTTTGCCCGATGGCGTCCACGTAGAGCTTGATGATGTTCTCCGTCGTGGCATTGAGCAGGAAGTACGGCGGGGCGATGACGGCGATTTGCCCTCCGTCTTCCCTGGCCGCGGCCACATTGTCCAGGATCCTGTCGGTGGAGTTGTCCGTCACCTGGACGGCGATGGCCAGGTCGCCGGCGGCGGCCTCGGCCACAGCCCGGACCAGATCCCGCCGCAACCGGTCGGGCATCCAGGCCCCCTCGCCACAGGTCCCGGCCAGGAACAGCCCCTTGACTCCCAGCCTCTTGTGATGCGCCACCAGACGCGAGACGGCCTCGCGGTCAATCTCCCTGTCCTGCGTGAACGGTGTCGGAGTGGCCGACCACACTCCGGCCAGCGTGTCTCTCATCGATGCCATCGAAACTGCCCCTTTCGGCACTTCGCGCCGCCATCTTGCGTTGGCGGCGGCTGACTACATCTCTAGCCGATTTCCTCCTCTGCCTGCGCCCAACCTCCCGGCCGGTGGCAACGGGTCTGCAGGCCGGTGACGGAGGAGTCGAAGTGGAGAATCGAGCCGGAGCCGGCTCGTGCCCTGCCGACAGGGCCGAGGAGTCGGCCCACAGCGTGGCGAACAGCTAACCGGAGCTGCGCTCTCGACGTGGAGCGTCACGGCCGAACCGTGCCGCCATGAGACCGCAGAGCATACTTCCCAGGGGGACCGCCCGATGGACACCCATTGCACCCGATGGCTCCTGCCGGCACTCCTGCCGGCCTTCCTCGCCGCTCCCGGCCTCGCCGCCATCGTCTACGTGTCGCCCGCAGGCGATGACGCCTGGTCCGGACGCCTGCAGGTCGCCAACGAGGCAGGTACCGACGGCCCCGTGGCTTCCCTCAGGGGTGCCCGGGACGCGGTGCGTGCCCTGAGACAAGCCGGCCCGGCCCAGCCCATCCGCGTGGTCTTCGCCGATGGGATCTACCCTATGTCTGGACCGGTGGTGTTCGCCCCGGAGGACAGCGGCACCCCCGAGGCGCCGGTGAGCTATGAGGCGGCTCCGGGGGCCAGACCGGTGTTGTCCGGCGGGGTACGCATCTCGGGGTTCACCGCCACCGAGGACGGCCTGTGGACGGCGCAGATCCCGGAGGTGGCCGCGGGTGAGTGGACCTTCGAGCAGCTCTGGGTCAACGGCCGCCGCGCCACCCGGGCCCGTACGCCCAACAGCTTCTGGCATTTCATGGCCCGCAAGGCGCCCTACGGCGTGGATCCGCTCACCGGCGGCACCGCCGACCTGTCCCACCGCGCCTTCATCGGCCACGCCGCCGACGTGGCGCCGCTCCTGGCCCTCTCCCCGGAGGAGCTGGGCGATGTGGCCCTGGTCGCCTATCATTCCTGGGAGTCCTCGCGCCATCACATCGCCGGGCTGGACCGCGACACAAACCGCGTCGTCCTCGCCAGCGGGTCCCCATGGCCGATCATGATGTGGGCCCCCAATCAGAGGTACCATTACGAGAACCTGCGCTCCGCCCTGGACCAACCGGGCGAGTGGTTCCTCGGCCGCGACGGCACGCTTCATTACATGCCCCTGCCCGGTGAGGAGATCGCCGGCGCCGAGGTGGTCGCCCCGGTGGCCGAGGACCTCGTACGCTTCATAGGCGCGCCCGAAGCGGGCCTGTTCGTTGAGCACATCAGCTTCGCCGGCCTGAGCTTCCGACACACCGGCTGGGTCATGGCGCCCGGGGGGCATGGCGACGGCCAGGCGGCCGTCAGCGTCCCGGCGACCATCATGGCCGACGGGGCGCGGAACGTGACTATCGCGCGCTGCGAGATCGCCCATACCGGCAACTACGCGGTCTGGTTCCGTCACGGCTGCCGCGATTGCACCCTCGAGCGCAGCTACCTCCACGACTTGGGCGCCGGAGGTGCCCGCATCGGCGAGACGGCCATCAGCCGCGACGAGGCCGGGCGCACGAGTCACATCACGGTGGACAACTGCATCATCAACGGGGGCGGCCGGATCTTCACCGGAGCCATCGGCGTGTGGGTGGGGCAGAGCGGAGACAATCAGATCACCCACAATGACATCTCCGACCTGTACTACTCCGGGGTCTCCCTGGGGTGGCGCTGGGGCTACTCCGAGAGTCTGGCCAAGCGCAATGTGGCCCGCTTCAACCACATCCACCACATCGGCCAGCACGTCATGAGCGATATGGGCGCCGTCTACACCCTGGGCCCCTCGGAGGGCACCCAGGTGAGTGACAACGTCATTCATGACGTGTACTCCTACGACCGCTATGGCTGGGCCGGCCTGGGGCTGTACAACGATGAGGGCAGCACCGGCATCCTGATGGAGAGAAATCTGGTCTACCACACGAAAGACGCCTGCTACCATCAGCACTACGGCAAGCAGAACGTGGTGCGCAACAACATTTTCGCCTTCGGCAGGGAGTTCCAGCTCTCCCGGGCGCGGGTGGAGGATCATCTGTCCTTCACGCTGGAGGGCAACATCATCTACTTCGATGAGGGCACGTTGTTCTGGGGCAACTGGAAGGACGACAACGTGAAGCTTCAGCGTAACCTGTACTTCGACGCCTCCGGCCGGGCCATCGACTTCGCGGGAATGACCTTCGAAAAGTGGCAGGCCTCGGGCAAGGACACCGGATCGAGGATCGCCGACCCGCTGTTCGTGGACCCCAAGAACCTCGACTTCCGTCTGCAGCCCGATTCGCCCGCTCTGGCCATGGGGTTTGAGCCTTTCGACTACACGAAGGCCGGAGTCTACGGGGATGCGGACTGGGTGGCCCTGGCCCGCGGGCTGGTCTTTCCTCCCCTACAGGACGTACCCGAGCCGCCACCGGCTCCGCCGCTGACGGTGGGCGATGACTTCGAGCTCGCGCCCGTCGGTGCCCATCCGGTGGACGCCAGCGTCCAGGCCGAGGGCCGCAGTGGCCTGGTCGGCGTCACCGATGAGTTGGCTTTCGAGGGGAAGCACAGCCTCAAGCTTCAGGACGCCCCGGACAGCAAGCACACCTTCACCCCGCACTTCTTCTACAGCCCCCGCTACGTCTCCGGGCAGGCGACTTGCGGCTTCACAGTCAACCTCCAGGAGGGCGCCGAGCTTTGGCATGAGTGGCGGGACAGCTCCAGCCCCTACAGGGTCGGCCCGAGCCTGCAGATCGTCGGAGGGAAACTGAAGACCCGGGAGAAGGAGCTAATGGACGTGCCCGCGGGCAAGTGGGCCCGCGTGGAAGTCACCTGTGGATTGGGCGAGGACAGCACGGGCACGAGCCGCCCCGCCATCGCCGTCATCGGCTACTC
>CAYRFY010000067.1:3908-18031 GCA_964423635.1 uncultured Armatimonadia bacterium
GCACCTGGTCGCTGACGGTCACCGTGGAGGGCGCTGAGCCACAGACGTTCGCCGATCTGCCCATCGGCAGCCCGCAATGGCGGGAGCTTCGCTGGGTGGGCTTCGTCAGTAACGGTACCGGGACATCGGCCCTGTACCTGGACAATGTGACGTTGAGCCGGCAGTAGACATCCGCCGGGAGGACGCGTCCGTGCCGTCGCCCGGACGGCGCTTTCGGACCTGCCAATAGAAACAGGAGTTGATCGCCATGAGGACAACAGTCGGTATGTTCGCACTGCTCTGCCTGGCATTCGCCGGCTCCGCCGGTGCGGCACTCAACGTGCCCCTGGGCGACCTCAAGCCCGCGGTCTCGGAGGGTATGGCGGCGGATATCCAGGTGGAGGCCACCGCTGACGGGCCCGCCGCGGTGGTGATGAGCTTCGACAAAAAGAGCGCCGAGCGACGTCTCCTGGCCGTCCGTGCCGTGCCGGCGGGCGACCCCGCAGGCACCGTGGCCTTCACCGCCCGCTGCGATCTGTCCATGGAGACCGGGCAGGCGCCGAAGCTGGCGCTTATCCTCTTCGATAACGACGGTGGCAGCTTCTACAAGGTGGGCGGCAACGATCTGGCCGCGGGCGAGAGCGAGGCCCGATTGTCCATCGCCGCGACCCGCAAGACCGCCTTCAGCCAGGGGGCCGACGAGCTCGCGCTGAGCGACGTGGCCTTCGTCTGGCTGGGCGTGGTGATCGACGGAGCGGCCAGGGGCACCGTTCGTCTCAGCGCTCCGCGTCTCACCGACGAGCCCTTCCGGCCGACGACGCCCTTCGTCATCACCGGCGAGGACCCGGGCAAGTGGTCCGTGGGCCAGGACCCGGCAGTCACGAGCACCATCGACACCCCCAACGAAGGGCCGGATGGCAAGGCCTGCATGAAGTACGAATTCGAGTTCCCCGGGAACCGGCACATGTACGCCATCCCGCGGGTGGAGCTTCCCGCCGGCGACCTCGAGGGATACACCGCCCTGCGGTTCACCTACAAGGCCGAGATTCCCGAGGGCATCAGTGGTCTTCTCGTCACCCTCAGTGAGCGCAACGGTGCCCAATACTGCGTAACCCCGCCGCCTCCGCCCACCGGCGGCGAGTGGCAGACCTCCACCGTCCCGCTGACCAACTTCACTCTCGGTGGCTGGACCAAGGACGACAACGGCCAACTGGACCTCGTCGACGTGACCGCCGTGACCTTCGGTCTCCACGGCACGGCCAGGGACGCGGTGGGCGAGGGCACCATCTGGTGCACGGACCTGCAACTGGTGCCGTAGGGGGCGGGCGGTCGACGGCGCGGCATCCTTCGCCCAAGCGGCGCTTGCTGCGCCGGCGCTCCAGGATGACACGGTGCGGGCGAGCCGGACTTCTCGGCCGGACCCATAGGAGAGATGAAGAGCCGGCGTCCGCACCTCGGCTCGCCTCCGGTCACGCCTCCATGGAGCTTGCATCATGCTCTCTGTTCTCGCCCTGGCCCTGTGCGCCTCCGCCGCACCGCCTCCGGCTCCCATGCAGCACGGAGTGGTGTACTACCTCCCCGAGACCCCGGAGCAGTCCCTGGGGCAGCTTCGCGCCATCGCGGCAGACGGGTACAACATGCTCATCATCTCCTCCTGGGTCTGGACGGTGCCCACGGAGGGCGGCGACCTGCGCAGGGTGGCACAGGCAACACTGGACTGGTGCGACCGCAACCACATGCACGTGTGGCTCTTGCACAACATCCAGTGGAACTCTCCGGGTGAGGGCGGCGACATCGAGGCCGCGCTGACGGACCCGACCGCCCAGGCTCGGCGGTCCCTGCAGCCGTGGGCCGAAGTGCTCGAAGGCCACCCATGCGTGGTGGGCGTGCTGCTGGGGAACGAGGTCGGCCCCGGCGGCCCGGAGCTGTTTGATGAGCATCCCCGGTACCTGGCGGCGTTCCAGGAGTGGCTGGCCGGGCGACACGGGGACATCGCCACCCTCAACCGACGCTGGCAGACGGCGCTGGACACCTTCACCCAGGTGCGTCCTCCCTTCGAGTCACCGGGCCTTCATGACGTGCGACGGTTCAATCGGGGCCATTTCGCCCGGTTCTACGACGCCATCGTCCGCGATGTGCTGCACCCAGTCCTGGGAGATAGGCTCTACGGCTCAAAGGGTGGGGCCTCGCCGTACATCCTGCGCCAGATGCCCCACTACACCGTGTGTAGCTGGGATGATCTGGTGGCCAACTGGCCGCTGTGGCGCACCAAGCTCCTGGTGGACACCACGGACCGTCCGGTGTTCAACAGCGAGCTGCACCTGTACCACGACGAGTTTGGCTTCGGTCCCAGTCGCGAGCTTTCGAGATACAGGTACTTCACCGGCGCGCTGCTGGGTGAGTGGATGACCGCCGGCTTCAACTGGGGTGCCTGGGGCAAGCCGGAGATCGCCGCGATTCACGCGGCCACGCCGGGGACACTGGCCGACCTGCGGGCGCTCGAGCCTGCGCTCAGGGCTTTCGGCGAGCTGTCGCCGGCTTTCTCGATCCTCGTGACCGAGGCCAACGAGGACGGCATCGAGAACCATCCCCGCCTGGAGATCGCCTACGCCCACGCCGCCGCCACCGCCCTGCCCTGGAGCTTCATCACCGACATGGACCTGGACGATCTGACGGCCCCCACGCTGCTGGTGGACACTCCCTGGCTGACGCAGGAGGCGGCCGAGCAGCTCGCCGAGGTCGCGGCCACCCGGCAGGTGGTTTTCGTCGGTGAGCCTCCCGCCGTGGACGAGTACGGCCTGCGGCTCAGCGCCGATCTGACGCAAAACACCCGCACCATCGCCGAATGGTCGGCCCTGTCCGCCGTGGTGCCCGCGCTGCAGATGCGCGGGCCGTACACGGAGATCGTGGATGTGCCCTATCTCTGGTGGAGCCCCGAGAAGGGCCACTTCCACTTACCGGTGAGTTACCCGCGACTGGAGGCCCGAAAGGCCGTGCTCGATGGGGTGAGGTACACGGCGATCATCAATCACACGCGGGACGTCGTCGTGGCGCCGGCGCCCTTCGTCGCAGCGGAAGAAGGGCTGGCCGATGCTCTCACCGGCCGTCGCGAAGACCCCGGGGCGCTGCGGTTCGGGCCGTTGGAGGTGAAGGTACTGCGGGCGGAGTAGTAGCCGCGTGGGGCGCCACCGGCCTGCCGGGAGCACGATAGATAGGGTCCGGGGCCCGTGGCCCCAGCGGGGTTCGGGGCAGAGCCCCGAGACGTTCGCCGTGGGCGTCGGGCGTTGCCGTTTGCCGCCGGTTCTCAATGACGCCGTACAGGAGCAAGCTGCTATGGAGTTGTCTGGCCCGATGGAGCGTGCCGTCATCCAGCGCGGCAAGGACGGATTAGCGGACATCCCCGTGGCCGGCACCGTCGAAGCGCCGGACGGCACGGAAGTGCTGGGACGTATCCTGCCGCCGGCGACGGCGGAGGCAGGCATTGAATGGGTGCGTTTTGGCAGCGTGAAAGGCGGGCAGTTCACCGGTGTCCTGAAGGGCGCCGCCACGGGTGGGCCCTATCGCGTGCAGGTCAAATGCGGCAAGAAGATGCTCACGGTGCGGGACATCCTGGTGGGTGATCTGTATGTCCTCGCCGGGCAGTCGAACATGGACGGCTGCGGGAAGCTAGTGGACTGCGAGCCCTCTTCGAGGCCGCGGACCCGATTCACTGGATGGTGGCCGGAGAGGGAAGGCAGGAGGCCGCGCGGCATGACCGGGATTTCCGCACACTCGGCGCCGGGCTGGGGGTGCGCTTCGGCAAGGAGATCTACAAGCGTACCGGGGTGCCGGTGGGCCTGCTGATCTGCTCTCACGGAGGGACCAGTCTGGAGCAGTGGAGTCCGAGCAAGATCGACCGCGGAGGCAGGTCCCTGTATGGCTCCATGATCCGGCGGGTCAAGGCCGTCGGAACGCAAGTCGCGGGCTGCCTGTGGTATCAGGGCGAGAGCGATGCCGCCACGGACGAGGGGCTCAAGTACCGGGCGAACATGGGGGCTTTCATCCAGGCGACGCGCCGCGACCTGGGGCAGCCCAAACTCCCCTTCCTCCAGGTGCAGCTTGGGCCGCTCTACACCAGTTTCGAGGTCTTCCCCCATTGGAACAGGGTGCAGACCGACCAGATCGACCTGGAGCAGGACGTGGTCAAGCTCGCCACCGTCTCTGCCGTCGATCTGCGCCTGGATGACGGCATCCATGTCTGCACGCAAGACCTCAAGACCCTCGGCGTGCGCATGGCCCACGTGGCCGAAAGCTTGATCTACGGCGATAAGGACAAGGCCCTGGGCCCGCGTCTGAAGTCGGCGAAGCTCTCCAAGGATCGGCAAGTGGTTCGCCTGGCCTTCTCGGGCGTGAACAAGCAGCTCCAGCCCAAGAAGGGCATTCGCGGTTTCACCATCGAGCTGGGGGACACCCCGCTCCCCATCGACGACATCGCCATCCAGCGCGGGACGACGGTTGCCCTGCGCCTGCGTGACCCACTGCCGTCCGGGGCCGCGCTGTGGTACGGGAAGGGCTTCAATCCGGCGGTGAGTCTCAGGGACGCCGCGGGCCTGCCGGTACCGGTCTTCGGGCCGGTGAGCCTTGAGTGACAGGGGACGGCGAGGCCCGTCGGGAGGCTCCCGGCCGCCTTGCCGGTACCCCTCGGAAGGGGTGTGCCACCGCATGACCCAGGCAACTGTACCCTTAGCTTTGCTCCTCGCCGCCATCCCGCTTTGGGCGGCCCCGGTGGAGCTGTACGTCTCCACTGCGGGCGATGACAGTTGGTCGGGGGCCCTGGCGGCCGCCAATGCCGCCAATACGGACGGTCCCTTCGCCACGCCGGCCCGGGCGCGAGATGAGCTGCGCCGCCTGCGGGCCTCGGGCGGACTGCCCGAGGGCGCCACGGTCCACGTGCGCCGCGGCCTGTACCGCTTGAACGAGCCGCTGACGCTAGGCCTCGAAGACGCCGGCACTCGGGGCGCCCCGGTGGTCTGGCGGGCGTACGAGAAGGAGGCCGTCACCCTGGCCGGTGCGGTCCCGGTCACCGGTTTCTCGCCCTGGAAAGGGCAGATCCTCGTCGCGGACCTGCGCGGCACCCCATTGGAGAAGGTGGCGTTCCGCCAGCTCTTCTGCGGCGGCCTGCGGCAGACCATCGCCCGGTATCCCAACGTGGACCCCACGGACCCGCACGGCGGGCAGTGGGCCCACGTGCTCTACGCCGAGCCGGCGGCGGCGACCAACAGATCGGTCTCCGACAATGTCCCGGCGGTGAAGGACCACTTCACCGCCACAGACGATGTCATTAAGCCCACCTGGGAGAAGGTGCAGCAGGCAGAGGTTGCCATCCACCCGGCATATGGCTGGGCCTGGAACATCGTCCCCATCGCTTCGGTGGACGACGGGAAGGACGAGATCCGCCTGGGCAAGCCTGTGAGCTACGGGCTCATGGTGGGCGACCGCTACTTCGTCCAGAACCTGCTGGCCGAGCTGGACGCCCCCGGCGAGTGGTATCTCGACCGCGAGGCGGCAAGGCTGTACTTCTGGCCCCCTGAAGGGGCCCCGGAGGCCGAGGTCACCGCACCGGTCAGCGGCTCGCTGCTGGTGGCCGAGGGCGCCGGTGACATCACCTTCCGCGGCTTCTGCCTGGAGCAGTGCGAGGGCGCCGCGGTGTCGCTCAAGGATTGCGAGCGAGTGATAGTCGCCGGCTGCACCATCCGCAATACGGGCTCCTGGGGTGTGTCCATCGTCGGCGGACGCGAAAGCGGGGCGCAGGGCAATGACATCTATGCCACCGGCGCCGGCGGGGTGAGCATCAACGCCGGCGACCGGGCCACGCTCACGCGGGGCGACTGCTTCGCCGACAACAACTACATCCACCACATCGCGGCCTTCCAGCGAACGTACAATACCGGCGTGAACCTCAGCGGGGTCGGCAATCGCGCCACCCACAACCTCATCCATGACTGCTACCATCAGGCGCTGCTCATCGGCGGCAACGACCAGTTGGTGGAGTACAACATCGTCCATCACACGAACCTGGGCTCCGAGGACACCGGCGGGCTGTACATGTCATCCCGCGACTACACCTGCCGCGGCACCGTGATCCGCCACAACATCTTCCACCATATCGGCGGCTTCGGGAAGGCCAACTCCTGGCGGCCGGTGCGCAATGGCCAGGTCGAGTTCCGCTACCCCGGTTTCACGTGGGGCATCTACCTGGACGCTCCCGAGGTGGGCTGCACGGTCTTCGGCAACGTGCTGTACAGCGTCCCCGTGTGCGGGATGTTCAACCACGAGGGGCGGGACAACAAATGGGAGAACAACATCATCGTGGACGCCCCGGCGTTCCGCGCAAGCAGCGGCAACTACCCGGACCTCGACCGGCAATCCTACTCGTACATCGAGACGCTTCGTGACAAGGGCGGGTACGACACGTACCTGCAACGCTACCCGGAGTTGGCCGGCTACACCGACGACACGGCCAGCCACAATACCTGCGCCCCCGGCGAGTTCGTCCGCAATATCGTCTACTACACCGCCGAGGGTGGGAGGATGATGCGGGAGGAAAACGAGTCCGCCTGGGGCGAGGGGCAGTTGGCCTGGACCTTCCGGGGACCGCAGTCGGCCTTCGACGGCTTCCGCTTCGACGGCAACTGCGTCCACGCTCCTCCGGAGCTGCCGCTGAAGTTCTCCCTCACCGTGACCCCCGGCCCCGAGAAGCTGCTGACCTGGGAGCAGTGGCGGCAGACGGGTCAGGACCTGGGCTCGGTCATGGCCGACCCGCTGTTCTTCGACGCCCAGAAGCTGGACTTCCGTCTGCGGCCCGAGTCACCGGCCCTGAAGCTGGGCTTCCAGCAGATCCCGCTGGAGCAGATCGGCCCGTATGAGGACGAGCTGCGTGCCACGTGGCCCGTGGTGGAGGCGCCCGGCGCCGCGGCCCTGGGTGACTTCACCACCCGTCGGACCTTCAGGCTGCCCGGTCAAGAGCCGGTGCCGGCGGCCGAGGTCCAGACCCGTGGCGGCCTGGCCAACCTGGCGGCGGAGCTCGCAGCCGGCGGGCCGGTGACGATCGTGGCCTTCGCCGGAGGCAACCACGCCCAGGGAGGGTGGACCAAACAGGTGCAGGAGTGGCTGCAGGCCAGGTACCCGCAGGCAGAGGTCACCGTCATCAACGCCTCCATCCACGGTGGCTTCCGGGGCTCGGGGCCCAGCGTCTTCCGCTTCGGCCACGAGGCCCTTCGCCACAGCCCCGATCTCGTAGTCATCGACTTCGCCGCCGATGATGGCGAGAGCGATGCCGAGGCCGTCCGCGCCAATGCCGAGGGCATGGTTCGCCAGGCCTGGAAGAGCGACCCGGAGACAGACATCCTCCTCGCTTACGCTTTCCGCCAGGGCTACGAGAGCGACTACGAGAAGGGCCTCTGCCCCAATGCCGTCTCGGCCTACGAGCGCGTGGCGGTGCACTACGGGATCCCCGCCATCAACATGGGCGTCCGCCTCGCCGCCATGGCCCGCGAGGGCAAGCTCATCCTCAAGGCCTCGGCCGAGGAGGCCGCCGAGACACCGGAGGTGCCGGTGTTCAGCAATGACGGTGTCTACGTCACCTCGGCGGGCAATGGCCTCTACGCGCAGGCCATCACGGAGGGCCTCGAGAGCCTCCTGGCCACCGGCACTCCGGGCCCGCATGTGCTGCCGAAGGCCATGCGCGGCGGCAACATGGAGGGGGCGGTACAGATACCCATCACCCGCGAGATGCTTAGCGGCGACTGGGAGCAGGTGACTCCGCCCGCTATCGGCACCGCCCGCTTCGATAGCCACTTCGAGAGCCTCTGGGTGACCCGTTCACCCGGCGCGGCCCTGACCTTCACCTTCACCGGAACGCGCGCCTGGCTCTTCGACGTGTTCGGGCCGGGAACGGGGCGGGCGAAGGTCACCATTGATGGTACGGACAAAGGAGTGCGGCAGCAGGTGGACCCATGGTCCTATTACTACCGCATCGGCGGGCTGGAGCTGGGCTCCAACCTCCCGCCCGGCGAGCACACGGTGAGAGTAGAGCTCCTGCCCGAGGCCCCAGACCGCGCCGTGCCCATCGAGGCGGCGAAGAAGGCCAACCAGTACAAGCCCGAGAACTTCCAGGGGGTCGCGCTGCACTTTGGCGCCATCTGTGTGGTGGAGACGGTGAAATAGGGGCGGCGGACCACGGTGTCAGACGAACCGGAGACATGCTGCCTGCGCGGCCTGTGCGCCGCTGTCCACAAAGGAGATGGTTCATCTGCGAACTGCCCTATTGACGCTATTGATCTTGTGTGCCGGCCTGGGCTCGGCCTCGGCCGACCTCCTGCTGGGGGCCGTGGTGCGCGGTGACGTCCCGCCCCGGGCTCCCGAGGGGGTCGAGCGTCTCCTGGCCGACGCCGTTCCGCCCGCCGGCAACGCCTGGTCTGTCGAGGACCTCTTCCTCTCGGCCGATATCGTGCAGGCCGCCGAGCAGGCACTTCAAAGTGGGGCCGAGGGCCTTTGCCTGCGTGCCTTCCGCCCCGCGGGCTGGGATGACCGGCCCCTCGATACCGACCTGCTCGCCGCCTTCTCCCGGCGCTATGGGCGCAGTCCGCGCCCCGCGCCCTTCGACGGGGTCGACGGCGCCTTGCTTGCCGGTCTCAGGGCCGAGATCATCGGGGAGGTCCTGGCGGACATCCGTGCCGCGGCGCCCTCACTGAAGCTGGCCCTGGCCTGCGACGCCGCCGACCTCACCGCCTACTCGGCGGCGGCCCTCGGGCTCGATGTGCCCGGCTATCTGGCCGCCGGACTGCTGGACGAAGTCATGGTACGCTGTCCAGAGCCCCGGAGCCTGATGGGCCTCAAGCTCGCCACCGACCGCGAGGTGACCGTATGGAGCTGGTGCAGCGCCCAAGACGCAGGGCAGTTGCGCGGTGCCGTCGCCACGGCCTTGCGCTGCCCGGGGGTGGACGGCCTCATCCTCGACGCCCCCCTGCCTCTGGACACGATGGCCGCCGATGTCAACGCCGCCCGGGTGCGGCATGTGGCTCTTCGTCAGCGGCAGGAGGAGCTGGCCAAAGCCGTGGCGGAGGGGGACCTCGTCTCCGTCGCTGGCTTCAAGCCGGAGGGTCAGCTTGACCAGGCGAACCTTCACGACGTAGCCCAGAGCTTCACGGTGGCTGAGGATACCCTGGTGGCCGCCGTGGGCATCTTCGCCTGCCTGCGCGGCGCCGCCGGTGCGGCTTTGCCCGAGATGCCGCTGACTATCCGGACCGATGGCGATGGCAGGCCCGGCGAGGTGCTGGGCAGCGCCCGCCTGTACCCCGATGATCTCAGCTCCGAGCCGCGGTACAAGTGGGTCTACGCCGAGTTGGAGAGCCCCGTCGCCCTGCAGGCCGGGAAGACCTACTGGCTGCATGGCCCCGAGGTGACCGCGGCGGGCTCCTCGTACATGTGGCGCATCGTCAGGGGCGGTGTGTACCCCGACGGGCAGGCCTGGAGCAGCAAGTACGACTACTCCGCAGTGGACTGGGTGTTCCGTATCCTGGCCAAGAAGGAGGCCCGCTGATGCGCGGGACCCCTACTGTGCTCATTCTGGCGCTCTACGTTTCACTAAGCGCGGCCCAGGAGCCTTTTCTCCTGAGTTTCGACGCGGGGCTCGCGACAGGCGCGGCCGAGCCCCTGGAGGCCGCGGGAGTAGCTCTTGTGGCCTCTGAACAGGGGCAGGCCGCCGAGCTCGGCCTCTCCTCGCGCCTGGCCTACGCGCCGCCGGCCTTTCTCACCGAGGGCTTCGACATCCGTCTCCGCGTCCGGCACGAGCAGTCTCTCCCGGACCTGCACTACCGCGAGATCGTCCATCTGTACCACGAGACACCGGATGGCAAGAACCGCATCTGCCTGCAGAAGCGGGGCGGCACCGACTACATCCTCTTCTCGATGAGCGACGGCACGGGCAAGGCCAAAGGCGCCGCCTTCGCGGACAACTGGTTCGCACTCAAGACCCCGCCGCTTCAGTGGGCCGCCGGGACCTGGCATGAGCTGCGCCTGATCGCCGACCGCGCTCGGGGTCAAGCCGCGTTGCACGTCGACGGTGCGCCGGTGGTCGCGGCGGAGGGCACACAGTTTCCCCAGGCGATAGGGGACAGGCTGTGGCTGGGGAGCCTGGCGGGTCGCTCCTGCCTGCAGGGCCGCATCGATGACGTGAGTATCTTGCCCGTGGAGGGAGAAGGACAATGACGGCACTTGTCAGATGGCCCCTGGTGGCCCTCGCCACCATGCTGGTGTGTTCCGCGGCCCTCGCCGGCGCCCTGCCCGGCAAGGAGCTCACACTCAACCTGGACTTCTTCGACATCTGCATCGGCACCGACGCCTGGGACATGTCGGACCATCGCGGCGAGATGGACCGCCTCATGCGCCTTGCCGCCCACTACGGCGTGGATCGCGTCCTGTTCCGTGTCTCGATCTGCGGCGTGGTCTGTTACCGGTCCAAGGTGATGTACACCGCCGACGACAGGTGCTTTGCCGGACGCACCGAGGAGATGCTGGACACCCCACTGGGGAACCTGCCCTCATACCTGCCCAACATGGCGAAGCTCATGCAGGAGACCGATCCGCTCGCGGACTGTGTGGAGTTCGGCCACAAGTACGGGATGGAGGTCTGGGCCTGGATCACCAGCTACGACAGCCTCTACTACGCGGTGGAGGGCGAGTTCTTCCACGACAATCCCCAGTACACGTGGGTCAGCCGCGACGGGGGGGACCACATCCCCGGGGTGCCCTGTTACGGCTATCCCCAGGTGCGAGAGAACCGTCTTGCCGAGATCGCCGAGGTGCTGGAATACGGCGTGGACGGCGTGTATCTATCCATGCGCAGCCACTCGCCGTGGCCGACAGACCGCCCCGGCGCCCGAGAGTACGGCTACAACGAGCCGGTGATCGCCGAATACCAGCGGCGCTACGGCTCCGACCCGCGAGAGGCCGAGCGCGACAGCCTCGAGGAACTGCGCTTCGTCAAGCTCAAGGGCGACTTCTTCAAGGAGTTCCTGCACGGAGCCCACAGCCTGTGCGCCGCCCGCGGGAAGAAGCTGGCGATGAACGCCTCCTTCGATTCGGTGGATCCGATCACGGCGGCGCGTATGTACATCCCCGCCGACGATCTCTGCCGCGAGGGTGCCGTGGACGAGTTGTGCATCCTGGAGGGGACGAGCTCGGACCTCACCCGCTGGCGCGTCCTGGGCAAGGAGAAGGTGAAGGTCACGGCCTGGCAGACGATCCACGGCGCCACCTACGAGCAGAGCAATGCCCGCTGGCGGGCCGGCCTCCTGGCGGCCCTGCGCAATCCCACCATCGACGGCGTCTGCTTCCATGAGCTTGCCAATGTGGTCTACCTCAACATGTGGGATGACATCGCCGGCGTCGTCGGCGAGCACGGGGGGGAGTAGCCGGCCCTGCCTCGCGCCGGCGATTGACCGCCGCTCTCAAATCCGATGAGCCCGGGGAGGTACAGCAATGCGTCTGTCTGCCGTCCTCATTCTCTTCTTGGCCCTTCCTCTTTGGGCCGCGCGGTTCGACGGACCCTTCAACCTCGACGACGGCGTGACGTTTTACGTCGTGAACCCCGACAACGCGCCCTTCGAGGTGCGCGTCAAGTGGCACGACTATCGCCGGGAGAGCTACCCGCGGCCTACCCTGGTGCGCATCTTCGACCCCGACGAGAACCACCTCCTCCGCCACGAGTTCCCCGGTGAGGTCACTACTCCCGTGCCGTGGGAGGAGGAGACCTTCTCCATTCCCGCAAGCGGCGCCGGGGTGTACCAGGTCGTCGTAGTCGGTCACAGCGGCGGGCGTGTGGAGCTGGTCACCGAACCCGAGCTGGAGTTCGGGGTCTTCGGACATCTCCAATGGCTGTGCGGAGCCTACGAGCAGTTCTCCGACGCCTATTTCTATCTGCCCCCCGGCCTGGACCGACTCCCTGTCGAGGTGAGCAAGCAGATCGAAAGCCTCACGATCCGCGATGCATCCGGGGCCGAGGCGCTCAAGCTGGACCGTGAGCATCCGTCCGGCACCGTGGACCTGACTCCGGACGGCCCGCGGGTTTGGCGGCTATCGGCAAGCGGCGAGTCGTACCGGATGGACTTCAAGGGCCTGCCCATCATCCTGTGCCCCGGCGAGTCTTGTGCCGAGGCGATTGCGGCAAGTGTCGATGTGATGCCCGACGGCACGCTGTGCTTCCACAAGCATCAAGTGGCGGCCTGGGAGCTCCTGCAGCAGTACAAGCGGCGCCCGGCCTCAGACTATGAAGTCCCCATCACGCCGCTCGACGAACTCCTGCCCGCCCTGCTCAAAGACCCTGCCCGCAACCAGCTCTTGTTCGGCAACTATGGGGTCATGGCCGTCCTGCCCGCGATCCTCCGGGACCAGTGCCTCGACCCGCAGAGCCCCTGGTTCGGCTCCACGGGCGAGTGGCTAAGAGAGCAGGGCGAGCCCCGGGAAGACAATCCGCTCGCGGACTACAACCGCCGCGGTCTGGAAGCCCTGGCCGCCCTGGGCAAAGACCTCGCCGCCATGCATTGGCTGCAGGCCGACTTCAACCCCTACTACCAGAATTCGCAGCTCCTGAACCGTGTCGTCATCGCCGCGCTTCTGGATCTGATGGTCATGCGCGAGGGCGAGTACGTGTTTCCGCAGAACATCTACTACTTCGGCAACCACGGCTTCGCCCTCTGCCACAGCCACAGCGGGGCTTTCTCGCTGGTCTACAAGGATGTGCCCGAACCCGTCCGGGCCGTCTGGCTGGCAGGGCAACGCCGCCTGACCGACCGGCTCATCTATGGCAACGTCGGGGGCTGCACGAACCAGTGGACGGTACTGCTCATGGGCCTGTGGCGCTACTACGAGGGAACCGGGGAGGAGTGGTACAAGGCGGCGGTGCTGCGCAATGCCCACTGGCTCACTGCGGGGCGGCTTTGGGGTACCGGAGTGCGTCCCGCCGGGTACATGACCGAGGCGATGGGGCCCGATGCCACCTACAACGGCATCACGGGACACTACCTGTCGTATCTATACCATGCCACAGGCGACGCGGAGATTCTGGCGGCCCTGCGTGACTGCTACGAGCTGCTTAACCACACCATCGTTCCCGAGCCGGAGAGCGACTGGCTGGGGAGCAGCGGCTTTTGCCACCGCACCCCCGGCGACTGGGTATCGCCCCAGTACGGCGCCGGCCTGGGACCGATGGCCAATGACCTGCCGCAGGCCGGTGTGCGCATGCCCGACCACCTTGCCTGGGCCTATGCCCGCCCGGCTTTCGACGCCCCCAGCCGCGCCGCGGCCGAGGAGGAGCTGCGCAAGGTCGCCAGGTACCGGCCCGAGGACTTCCTCCGCAGCGACCCGGGCAACCGCGGACGAGCCCTGGGCGCCTTCGATATCCTCTTCGCCAACTGGCAGACCTATAGCGATGAGTTCATTCCCTCCACGCTCCCCTGCCGGGAGGAGGCCTCCTTCACCCGCAACTTCGGCGACGAGTTTCTCTGCGTCAAGCGCCCTACGTACTACGCGTTTCTGTACTCCGGTCGCGCCTATCAGGACTGGCAGCAAAACACGTGGCCCAGGCAATACAACCACCAGTTCCCGCGCAATGACGGCCTGTGTCTGTTCTGGTCCCCGGAGTTTGGCGTGTCGCTGCTGAGCAAGAACTGGGGGACCGCGCAGGGCAACACGCTGCTGGCCGAAGCCTCCGACGGCAGCATCCATTGGCCCTATTACTGGGCAACGGAGGCCTCGCTCGATGCCGAGAACGCCACCGCGACGCTCCGCGGCACGATTCACGAGATACCTCTGAGCTACGAGCGTGAGTACCGGTTCGGGGAGGAAGGCGTGGAGTGCATCCTGACGGTGCGCGCCGATGCCGACTGTGAGCTGCAGTCCCTGAGCGAGTGCATTCCGTATCCGCTTCCGGAGGCCAAGCCGGGGGGCCTCGAGGTGCGCCTGCTCTCCGCGGATGGGGCTGAGGTCCAGGGCGATGGGGAAACGAAGACGCTTGTGTTCACCAATGCCTCGGGCCACGGCCACGCACTGACACTCGCCGTCCCGGCGGCGATCCAGGTGGGCCGGGACCACAGCATCGACCACTA